>DEHX01000158.1 GCA_002352145.1 Chitinophagaceae bacterium UBA2789 | reverse complement strand
GTGAAATACACTTCGTCTTTTTCTTCATCTACAATCACCGGCGCAGTGCACCAGTTTTTAAACCAGTTGGGACCGCCCTGTTTATTGAGCACCATGTTCCAGTCAATCCATCCATCCACATAATTATTTAAACAGCCAATGATGTCACCGGCATATCGAAACACCGGGACATATTTCGGGTGCAGGTATTTGTCCTTTTCGCTTGCCCAATCCCATCCCCAGTCGGTTGCTTCTTTGTTCCAGTACCAGTTATCATCTTTCCAATGCGGCACATCAGCATCTACACAAGCTTCCGTATTGATCAAATGTTTGTCAGGTGCCAGTTTGTATGTATGCTGAAGTGATGCAGGGAAAAAATCAAAAGTGCTGGCATACCAATGCACCGCCATACCATCAAAATATTTTGAAGACGCTTCATCTTTATACATCACATTGGCCCATTTCTCCAGTTCTTCTCCACGGTTCTGATCATAACCCAAAATCTTTACTGATGCCAATCCGTTATTTTCAAAATGAGGACCCAAATAATCTTTTACAAACTCTGTCATTTCTTCTGGTGAAAAGTGCATACTCTCCCAGTTCTTATCATTACCCAGCGGTTCGTTCTCCACGGTAACGGCCCAGATGTCAATCCCTTCCTTTTTATACGCTTCAATATATTTTGAAAAATACAAAGCCCATGTTTTTCTGTATTCCGGCAGCAGTTTTCCGCCCCGCCAATCGTTATTATCTTTCATCCATGGCGGTGCTGTCCAGGGCGATGCAATTATTTTAAATCCCTCTTTGGAAAGTTTTTTGGCCCCCTTGATCATCGGGATCAAATCATTTCGGTCCTCATCAATGCTAAAATGTTGTAATGTTTTATCCCCGGCTACATTTGCATAAGCATAATTACTTAATGAGAAATCACAGGAGTTGATATGTGTACGGGTAAGTGAATAGTTAGCTCCTTCTTCACTAAAATAGGCTTTGAGAATTTTATCCCGGTTGGTTTCGCTTAACTTATTCAGAAGATAAGCCGATGCTTCCGTAAAAGAACCACCGAAGCCTGTGATTTTTTGAAACCTCTGTTCAGGATTGATTGTAATAGTCAGTGCATTGGCAGTTGGTGCCACTTGATTTAAAGGTGTTAATTTATTGCCAGCGGCTGATGTTTCAACAACCTGCACAGACCATAAATTATTTTGTGAAGCAGCAACCATTGCAATACATATAAAACTGATTGGCAAAAAAATAATTTTACTTCTCACTTCCTCCAGGTTTTATTTTATTAACCGTGATTCCTGTATATGCACCCTTATTTGTTTAACAGCTCCTGTACGGTTCAATACCGATGCAGTATCTGTTTCATTCAATACAAAATGGCCATATGAAGTTTTTGAGCCATCGGCCCTTTCAATATCAACACCTTCACTATTACTTATGATATACATCACAGGCACCTGGCAGTACGTAAACAGCAAAGCATCCTTCTCAATAGCAATAACTTGCTTATTGCCATTTACATCTGTTATTTCTACTTCTTTTTCGCCTTTTATAAATTCATTTCTGCAAAGCAGTTGCGGATGAAAATATAGGCAGCCGTCTTGCACCTGCACACCCAATTCTCCAATTCGGCAAAGAATATCTTCTTTTACCTGGCCTGTCATACCGGGCTGCTGTGCACCCCTGTGCATTGGTGTGTGAGAATAAGGTGTGACAGGAAATGCGCCAAACAGTTCCGGTGATTTATGCACACCGATGCCTTCATTGATCTCATAATAATGTTCAATTAACCGGCTTATTGTATCTTCTTTTGCATTTTCGCTGATAGCTCTCAAACAGGTTTCCTCCACAGCTAGAGCTAGTTTGGAAACCATGTGCCAGTAAATGGAGCCTAATCCTTCATACCCATAAAATGTTCCGGAACGGCCGGTAAATTCTTTATGATTAAATACTTCCTCAAAAATCTGCAATACCTGTTCTCTTTCTTTTGCAACTTGTAACTGGTATTTTGCCCCCAGTTTATGTAATACCTGTTTTACATCTTCTGCGTTTCTGAAGTTGCCGTTGAAATGATAAACACCGTTGATGTCTTTATCAATAATAGAGAAATTACCATCTGCAATAAGCATGCTGAGCAATGCAGAACTTTCAACTGCCTGTTTAGGCAGATTGTTCTTCTGTAAAAAGCCGGGCAGTGCTTTATTGGGATAAAGAATGTAACTGTCCTGGTCTTTACGATAAAGTGAGCTTTGTCTTAGTGCATCTAAAAGTTGCAAACTTTCATCTGGAGAAAGATAACCGGAACTTAACACTGCCACCTGCCCTTCCAGCATTTCACTTAAGTGAGATATTTTTATACCGGTTTCATAACAACTCAGCAAATTGTAGGCATGGTATAAATTATCTTTTCGTTTATTGGCATTGATAGAATGTTCAAGGTACTGCAAACAAGTTTTTACAAATTCCGATAACTCATTAACAGAAATTTCTTTCTTTTCTCCAGAAAACTTTTGCGAATAGATTTGATTCCTGTAATTGCTACCTGCTGTTCCCAAAGCATCGGTTATTTGCTTCCTTACTTTATCATCAATGGCAGACGATAGAACAGCAGAATGTTTGGTAAATGTGTGTGCCAATTCTGTATAGAAAGTATACAATTCTGAAGAAATACTTATATCCTGTTCATTTGCATTTTGGAAAACAGGTTCCAGGAATTTTAAAAATCTTCTCAGATAATACAAAGTCACCATAGAAACTCCGTTGCCAACCAGTGCATTGTTGGCATCATTCCATTCAGGCCTTTGTGTATTCATCCAGATGCCGCCTTCAGGAATAAAATTGGAAAGTTTCGATAAGACAACTGCTAAAATTTTCTCCAGAAAATTTACATGGCAGATTTCATTTTTTGTATTGGTAAGCAGGGCGCCATCTGCCCCTATTGTGTTTATCCTTTCATGAATATTTTTTTCATTATTGTGATCAAACGCTATTGTGTCCTTGGGGTTCTTTACAATTTCTGTGTATGATTTAATACGATAGGGCACATTGGCATACACAAAGTCATTCTTGCTGAGCAGTAAAGCTATTGCTCCCTTTTTTTGCTGTTCAGCAAATTCTAAAAATTTCAGGAGGTATATTACCTGGTGATCACCCCAGTAGCCAATATAGCTCCAGGGATTATCCGGCTCAATTGTTTCCCAGTCAAACCCATCTTTTGTAACACGGTAAGGATTATAACCATCAAAAGTGGAAGCATTGAGGAATTTATAAATCATCCCTTCAATAAAAGCTGGATATGAATGTGCCAGTGCTTCCCAGTTCTGGAAAATATCCCGCCAGTTGCCCTGGTAATCTAATATTTTTGAACCATCAGTTTTATTGGTCGTATTAATGGAGAATTGATTCCAGGGGCGGCTGGGATCGCCATGACGACGGCTGAATTTTAACGGCAGGTATTCTGTTGCCAGCCGGATGAAATCGTTGTTACCTGATTGTTGTGCAACTGCTTTCAGTTCAAATACAGAAAAATTATCACCCAGCCTATTGATATAAACAGCCGCTTCTTCAAAAACTTTTTTATTTGCTTTCTTCAGGTAGACATTAAAATCCCATTTTTCAATTTGATAGTTATTATCAAATATGCCACCCCGCATAATATTAAAGAGCACATTGGAAAAATGCCTGGTATCTTTAAAATTATCTGCCGTGTATTGAAATCCGTCTGACGCAGCTATTAATTGCTGTAATCGTTCTGAACCCAGTTCTACATCATCCAGCACTTTTTTCAGTAACTCTTTATCCTTTTTAATTGCTTCACTCAATTGTACAAGTGCAGAATGATTCTGGTTAACATTGGCAACTGTTATCCATTCCTTTTCCTCAGCGGCCTGAAGGGTAAGGCTGCTTATAATAAAGAAAGCTCCCTTTTCACCCTTTACATCTTCTTCCTGTTTAATTGTTTTACCATTCCTGAAATGCTGTAATTGTAATGCAGAAAGCAGATAAAGCGGCCGTTCTAATCCCAAACTCCAGGTCACATTTGCTTTCAATGCTTCACTTGGTTCTGCCTTATCAACAATAATGGCACTTAATGCATATATACCTAACCCGGTTTCGGCAACAAGCTCTGAACGTTTATAGGCATCGGCTAAATTGCTTGTTTTTGTTTGCAGGTCACTGGGTACACCATATGGCATTATGTTTTGCAAGCCATCCAATATCTCGAATTGAATGCTTTTACCAGATTGATTCAGCAATCTTGATTTTTTTACAAACCCATAAAGATTGCTTGAGTTCCATTCGTATTGAAAGTTCAATCCCAAATCATGATTGATCTCTTCAAAAATGATTTTATTGCTAAACCTGTTCTGGTATAAATTCCGGCTGATAGCAAACCTTCCTTCGCTGCGAACAGAAAATGGCTCCCACACCGTCAACTCCCCTTTAATATTAATACGGATTATGGTTTTGTTTCCTGTAATTTCTGCCGAATCTGTTATTTTATCATCTGTGTAATAGGGGAATAAGGCATACTCAGCATTTTTACGGCCAGCTGAAATTCCGCCATTACTTGATACAAACAACCAGTGATTGGAATCACTTACGATCGACATAAAAAAGGGACGCATCTTGTCTGCATTTGAGATCTTGTAAAAAATCTCATTACCCATTTTTACTTCGCTCAAAGTTATTTCACTGTTTCCTGTTGTGATATTGTTGCGCTGGTAAAGCATCTTTTTTCGATTGGCATAGCATGCCCTGTAGTCAAAGACGACTGTCCTGACATGCTATGTTTTTAGGAAAAAGAATTTCTATTTCTGCTTATACACTTTTACATAATCCACATACATGGATTGAGGGAACGGCGTACCGGTTGTTGGAAAGCCAACAAAATTGCCGCCCACAGCTACATTCAGTAATAAAAAGAAAGGCTGATTATATACCCATTCACCCGGTACATCCTCCGGTGTGATGCGCTGGTATAGAAAATTATCAACGAAGAAATCAATATAATCTTCCCCCCATTCAACGGCATAGATATGATAATCGGTATCGAATCTTCCGCTTGTCAGTGCATAAGGCTTACCTATCGAATTGCCTCCGGAGTAACCCGGTCCATGCACGGTGCCATGCGTCACCGATGGTTGCTGGCCTCTCTGCTCCATAATATCAATTTCGCCGCATTGAGGCCATGGTTTTGTATCAATATTTGCACCCAGCATCCAGAAAGCAGGCCATATACCGGGACCTGTTGGGGTTTTTATCCTTGCTTCAAATCGGCCATAAGCCTGGGCAAATAATCCCTTGGTTTTTATTCTTGCAGAAGTAAAACCAGAGCCGGCATATGATTCGCTCCTGGCAGTAATTACTAATTTACCGCTGCCATCGAGTTGTACATTCGCTGGCCTGCTGGTGTAATATTGTAATTCACTGTTGCCCCAACCGTTACTGCCTGTACCAATGTCGAAAGCCCATTTGGCAGCATCTGGTGCATTACCTGCTGTACCATTAAATTCGTCACTCCAAACCAATTCCCACTCCCGTTGAGGCAATGTTTGTACCGCTTCTCTTTCACAACTGCTCATAGCAAACACAAGCGTTGTGCAAACTACTCCGGTCAGTAATGTGTTTTTAAGTCTTCTATATATGGATAAAATCATACAATTAATTTTTATGGTTAAATAATACTAGCATTACCTGAACAAAATATTATCCAGGTAAATAGTGCCATTACCATCGAACTTCAGCTGGAAAACATTATTCAGTGCTACTTGTGGTGTAAAATGCGATAATGGAATATCCACACTGTTCCATCCGTTAGCAGTAGGCACTGTCAATGCATACGCTTTTTCCCATGGTGCAGTACCGCCTGGTGAACCGGGAGGGCAAATCAGGTAAACATTCAGTGCTGTGGAGTTAGCAGAATAAAAATCTAAATGCAGGAATTGTTTACCCGAAACATCCTGGTTGCTTCCAAACTGCAAGCCCTGGTAGTTAAGGCCAGTATACACTAATGTGTTGTTTCCAACAATAGGAGTTTGTGTTACTACTGTTGCCTGTCCCCAGTTGGGATTAAGATCACTTCCCGGTACATTGGTATAACTGTCACTAAATATAGAAATTACTCCACCTGCAGGATAAGTAGGAACAGGTGCTGCAACTGTAGGTACGGGTGGTATTCGCCAGAAGTAAATATTATCTAAAAAGATATCACTGCCAGTGCCACCATCGAACTTAAACTGAAACACACTGCTCAATGCCACCTGCGGTGTAAAGTGTGAAAGCGGGATATCTATACTGTGCCAGCCAGCAGTTGGTACAGAAAGGCTGAAAGCTTTTTCCCAGGGAGCTGTTCCACCCGGTGAACCCGGAGGGCTTATTAAAAAGGCATTCAATGTACCAGCGTTAGAGCTATAATAATCTATGTGCAAAAACTGGTAAGAAGTGAGATTCTGGTTAGCAGCTAATTGTAAACCCTGGTAATTAAAATTACTATAGCGTAATGTGTTATTACCGCCTATTGGTATTTGTGTTACTACCGTTGACTGCCCCCAGTTGGGGAAAAAATCAGATCCTGCCAGATTGGTATAACTATCGCTGAATACAGAAAGCACATTGGCCGACGGACGAGTAGGTACTGGTGCAGGAACAGGAGGAACAACAGGATTACTCCAGAAATAAATATTGTCAGCAAAGAAGTTTGAAATATTAGTTCCTTCCATAATGATCTGGCCAAAATGTCCTTTTGTGGCAAGACCGGGCAGGCTGGAAAAAGGAATATCAAAACTCAACCATGTTCTTGCTGCCAGTGCAGGGTTAGTCAATGTAACTATATCACTTACATCATCTCCGCCACCCGGTGCACCATTAGCGCCAAAATCTAAAACTCTCACTTTAAAAGTAGCACCTGGATTTATATTATCAGGGAAGTATAAATCCAAATGCAGGTTAGACCTATTGCCAATGTTTACTGTCGGAGATGTAACCTGGATGCCTACAAAATTAAAATTGGTATAGTTTAATACCCTGTCATTACCTACCTGGAAATCGGCAGACTGTGTAGTCTGAAAGGGTGCCCAATAGCCGTTGTAATAGTCAACATTGATATTTGTATAAGCATCACTAAAAACTGATGTTACATTGGCAGGATCTCGGGTTGGTGTAGGAGCTCCTACATAGGCTCCGGCTGAATTTAACGTAAGGCTTCCTCTTGCATGAATGGTATCTAATGTTGCCGTGATTTTTGTAGTGCCGCCGCCAATGGTAGTCACAATTCCATTCTCAGTAACAGAGGCAACAGCCGGGTTTGTATTAGAAAATTTAAAGTAATAGGGAGTGAGGTTTATAGTTCTGTTTACTCCGTCAGGCATATTGTAGGTTGCGCTGAAACCGTCGAGAGTGTTCGTTACTCCTACATAAGATACCTGTGCCCTGTCCACTCCATTTATGATAGTGGCGGTTGCCTGGCCCAGGTCTCCCACTTTTTCAAACTTTACCTCATCTATCCAAAATGAATAACCTCTGTTATTTTCCGGACCGGTAGAATACCAAAACAATCCCTTTTCCTGGGTAAGCTTTGAAGCATCCGGAATAGGAATGATTACTTTCTTCCAGTTACTGTTTACAGTTAAAGCACTAAGCGTTACCAGGTATTTATTGGCACCAAAATCATTTCCAAAACCAAGTGAACCAATGGTAGCAGGCTGTGACGCCTTGATGTAAAAAGTAATGGCGTTATAACCAGAAAGGTTTCTGCCTGTTTTACTCAAAAATACACCGCCGGCATAAGAGCCGTTAGGACTGTTGGCATCGGGCACATCAAACCGCATAGATTGCCTGGTACCACCATAACTTACCTGGTTGTCCACCTGGAAAGCTTTTACATCTGAAGTACCGAAAGCGGCGTAAGCCAGATCAGAAGTGAAGTCATCAATAAAAACTTCTGCGGTGTTTGGGAAAGAAGGGCTTTGTAAATCGGTAATATCCCGCTTTTGGCATCCCATACCTATAAGTGTAGTAATCCCAACAAGGAGAAACAGCACATTGTTAATTGATTGATTTTTTTTCATACTAATTTCTTTAAAATTATTAGCAAGCTTATTTTATTTACCAATGTTTATCTGGATATATGTTCTTATTTCCCACTCATTACCATCAGGGAAACCAATCGCTGTTGGATCAGGAACCCAGTTACCTGCTGCATCCATAGTCTTTATTGGAGAGTAACGAGGTGAGTAACGGTCTAATGTTCTGTAAGTTCCCCTGATACCTATTTTAGTACCCGGGAGCATAAACCAGTCCGGCTTGCCAATCTCGGTAGAAATATCAGCAATCAACTGAAGCGGGAAAGTAAGGTTGAAATCACGATGATAATCAAAAGGTCCCCAGTCATTGAATTTACCGATAGCAATTAGTTTAGTCTTTTTATAGATAGTACGCAAATCAAAACCATAGCGGTCGATGGTACGTTTGTCATTTCCATTAGCCTGGCCATTACCAGCATATAAGTTGGCAATTAAACCCAGGTGTGGGTTGACTTTAGATACTACCCTTACGTGGGTTTCCCACAAATCCTGTGCAGGTGCTGAGCCGGGGAAAGCAAATAATGTTCTGTTGGCCAATATACCGATAGCAGCATCCTGGATGGTTGGTAAATGACGGTAAACAAAATCTGCACTGATGGCAAACTTTGCATCTTCTGCCCTGTCGTTATCCCACTCATACATCCACGTAGCTGGTGTAGGATCGTAGGTCAATAATAATTCTCCGGCAATCGTTTCCCGGTTTGACCTTACTGAGAATGGATCATCCAAAATATTTCTGGGTCTGCCCGGCGCCAGAACATCTGACGGAATCGGTCCTTCTATGGGTTTTTGGTATAAAAAGTTAGGAGCTATTTGCAGCTTACCCAGACTAACTGTAAAACCACTCAGCACATTATACATGTTACCGCTGCCCACATCTTTCAATCTCCATCCGGTGAAAGTCCTTGTTTGGTCTACACCTCCATTAGCCACCAAACCCATATAGGAAGCCAGGCCATACCAATTTACAATACCGGCAGAGTAAGTAAATTTGATTTTACCTCCGAAATTGTCTTCTGACTTAATTACATCCTGGTACACATTGCCTTCNNGTCAAAGCCAAACGAACCAAATTTTCTGGATACGCTAATTGCAGCTTTTCTTGTTTTAGGCATGGGCACTGCAAATGAACTTTGTAAACCACTGCGCTGGGTAAGATCTTCATGAAACATACCTGTTATATCAAAACCTTTCACCTTGCGGGTATATTTTGCAAGTATAGCCGGGTTGGCGCCCCACCACAGTTCAGGACCAAAAGCAAGTTTCAACCCTTTGATTGCTTTCTTTCCTTCTATTTCAAAACCAAAAGGTGCTTCACCATTATATATGTCAATATTGGGTCCATAGTTTGCCTCAGGATAAAGGCCAAAGAAATCACCTTCATAGCCCCAGTGATAATGTCCTGTACGGTAAAAGCCAGTTAATTTAAACAATTTGGCATCCCAGCTATAGCTGGCATGGTATAATTGAATCCTGTTATTGGAATTTATTTGTTGCTGACCGGTTGGTGTATTTACTGTTATTCTTCTTCCCCTGTTTTCATAAAATACTTCGTCAATAGGATTCTCTGCTACATTACCGAGTACATTAAACTGTACATTGGCCATCATATTAGGAGCAGGTCTTGCCGTTACACCTATATTAAATGACTGCATGTGGTCAAAACCCAAGCGGTTGGGAAAGGTATTGGGAACTACAGGCTCATTTTGTTTGGGTGTAGAAATTAAACTTCCCCCAGTATTATAAGTACTGAAATTAGCCTGTAAATCGCTCAGGTATAATTTACCTTTATCTTCTGCCTGCATGGCTGCCTTATCGCCCCTGGCCCTCAACGCTGCATCTGCAATTTGTATTCTGTCAAAATAAGCTATTCCAGCACCACTTATGTAAGGATTGAACTGGTGTACCTCTTTTAATGCATAGTAGGCAGCACGGGGATATAATTCATAAGTACCTCTTTCATTGGTTTTACCTTTTGCACAAATACCAAACCATTCTTCATTCATATTATTTTCGCCGGGCATGAAATCGTTGAGGTAACCACCATTGGACCATGAGGCTGTTACATCATGCTCATCCAGGTTAAGGGTTTGCCCGGTTTTCCACCATCCATCACTAAACTGGAAAGTGAAGCCTCCCAGACTGTTTCCGTTTTTACCCATCCCAGCAGCATTAGCATATATTTCTTTCCAGTTGCTCACCAGTACTTTGGCCTGGTACTCCTGGTCTTCACTATTAGCTTTTGTATTATAGGCATCAGAACCAAACTCGGTAAGCACCACTGGTTTGCCAAATTCCTTTTTTACTCGGTCGTAAAGATCTGTGAATGTAAGGCCCCGGTAAGTGTTGATACCGAGTATATCTATATCTGTACACTCCTTAGCAATAATATCCAGGAAAAGCAGGTCTCCATTACAGATGGCCATCGGGTGGTTGTTATCAATGGCTTTCATTTCCTTTACCGCATCATTAAATAACTTATATAAATGATAGGCATCCTTGGTAGACTTTCTGTCCGCCATAGGAATATTCTCTGTTTCAGCTCCTCGCCAAAAAAGGCCATAGTTGTTTTCATTACCTAATAAGAAAAGCAACAGGCCGGGAGTATTTTTGTACTCGTTCACCATTTCTTTTACTTCCTTCAGTAACAACTCCCTTACCAATGGATTAGAATAATCGGTGTTAACCTCCCATTTTCCTTTCAACGTAAGACCATAACGGCCAAAAGAGTGGTTAAGCATGGTGTAGATGCCGTAGTTCTCATATATATACTTGATCCACCTGGCCGGCACACCGGTGTATTGGCGGATGGCATTCACACCCATGTTTTTCAGCAAAGGCATCTCGTAATCAAGAGCGGCCCTGATTACATCGTCCGGCTGATTCCATAAACTGTAGGAGTAGTTGGTACCCACCGGGAAATAATCCCAGTTCATTCCATTAATAAAGAAATCTTTTCCCTGGGCCTCTAATACAAAACCATCACCTGACCTTTTGACGGTGATTTTTCCGGGTTGTGCAATGGCGAAGAAAAAGCCAAGAAAGAGCAGGGCAAACAGTGCGACTAATTTTCTCATATGGCAATTTTTATTTGACAAAAAAAGGGGCTGAAAATCCGGAGATGCTGTTCTATTTATCAATCAACAATTTTCAGCTTTATCCTGTTTCCTTATTTATCCGGATGAGGATAAAAAGGCATTTTAAAAGTAATTCCTGACAAGGGACAAGTCCAAAAAAAACGCCACATCAGTACTACTACAGAAACAAAAAAAACTATATTTAGCTTTAAATCAATACATCAGTACTACATCTGAAGCCATATTTTAGTTCAAAACCANNTCAACAGTCCGTCCCAGGGTTTGATTGGTCAAAATGAGGTGACTAGTTTTACCAGAAGCAGGTATGGAGCGGGTACCCAAAACTGGGCTATTGAACGGGATGAGAAAAACCGATTGTATATAGCTAACAATGAGGGCCTGCTGGTTTATAATGGTACAATTTGGCAGTTATACCCGGTGCCAAACAAGACCATTTTACGTTCAATTGGCTTCGGGCCGGGCGGCAGGTTATATGCCGGTGCACAGGACGAACTGGGATATTACGCCCCGGATGAAGTAGGAAGGCTTCGTTTTACTTCAATAAAAAAACTGCTGCCCGAACAGGATAGAAATTTTACAGACGTATGGCAACTTGAGGTGGCGGATAAGGATGTTTTTTTCAGAACAGACGCTAAAGTATTCAAGCTCAGCGGAGAAAAAATTACTATATACCCCACCAATTCAGCCTGGCTCTCTATGCACAAGTACCAGGAGAATATTTTGGCACATGAAAAAAATACCGGCCTGCTGCTTTATCAAAATAACCAATGGCAGCCATTCATTTCCAGGGATTTGCTTCCTCCTGATTTTTTCATTACAGACATTGTAACTTATCATAAAGACACCAGCCTGCTCAGTACAATCAGCAACGGGTTGTACATGCTGACAAAAAATAAACTGATACCGTTCAGTATTAAATCTTCATTACTGAACACCAATCAGCAATTCACTTCACTCTGGATGCTGGAGGATAACAGTTTTTTGGCGGGTACTTACTTCAATGGCATATACCGTATATCAAGCGGAGGTACAGAAATTGAACATATCTCCACCGAAAACGGAATGCCCAATAATACGGTAAGATGCCTTTTTGCTGATAATTTCAGTAATGCATGGGCTGGCCTGGATAATGGGCTGGCCTTTTTTACCTACAACAATGCCGTCAGGCATATAAACCCGGTTTCGTTCAATAACGGCGCTGGCTATGATGCCAAGGTTTTAAACGGAGATTTATATTTTGCCCTTTCCACAGGACTGCAGTGGATTTCTGCTAAATCCGCCAGCGACCTTAGCGCCATTACTTATGAACCCAAAACAATAATTGGCGGACTGACATGGAACCTATCTGTTATCAATAATCAATTGATGGCCGGACGGGATGATGGCCTTTATACTGTTAACAATTACCTCGCAAAACCAATTTCACAAACAACCGGCTTTTGGGGCTGCCGCCCTTTGTTGCAAACAAATCCTCTTAAAATTATTGCAGGAAATTACCTGGGTGTTCATTTTTTTGAAATGGACAATGGAAATCTTATTGATGCCGGATCATTGAAAGGATTTACCGAATCAAGCCGTTATATTGAGACTGATGAAGGCAGCATCTGGATATCACATCCATACAGGGGTATTTACAGAATAAACCTTGTTGACCGGTCTGTACGACAATTTGCACAAAAAGAAGGACTGCCGGCGAATCTCGATAACCATGTTTTTAAAATAAAAGGAAAAATTGTATTCGCTACTTCCCGTGGTATCTATGAATACAATAAAACCACAGATAAAATCATTAAATCATCAGCTTATGCAGACCTGTTCGGCGAGCTACCCATACGTTACATGAAGGAAGATGAAAAAGGGAATATCTGGTTTGTACAGGAGAAAATGACCGGCGTGGCCGATTACAGTACCGGGCAGCCGGTTATTCATTATATACCGGAGCTGAAAAACAAAATTCTAAGTGGCTTTGAAAATATTTTACCCTATGATAGCCGCAATATACTGGTGGGTGGCGAGGCAGGTTTCTATCACATCAATTATGAAAAATACCAGGAAAAAATAAAGCCCTTTGCTGCCTACGTTACACAAATAAAAACAACCGGGGCCAGCGACAGCATTTTGTTTGGTGGATATATTTTTGACAGCACAGGTTTACAAAAAACAATTACCATTCCTTATAAACTTAATTCACTTCTCTTCTCTTATGCGGCCTCAGCCTATGGCCAGCACAATCTTTCGGAATTTAGTTATTACCTGCAGGGTTTTGATAAGGGCTGGAGCAGCTGGTCCGACAATATACAGAAAGAATACACCAATCTTCCGGCCGGTACTTACACATTTAACATCAAGTCAAGACAAAGCCCCTCACATGAATCTTCAGTTTACCAGATTACATTTACCATCAATCCACCCTGGTACCAAACAATGTGGGCTTATGCACTCTACTTTATATTGATAGTTGGCTCTTTGTATGCATTACTGAGATATCAGTCACGAAGACATAGAACAAAACAAGAGGCAAGAAGATTGGCCGATCAGCTAAAATTCGAAGAAGAACAAAAACAAATGGCTTACCAGCACCAGCTGGAACTGGCAAAATCAGAAAAAGAACTCATCCATTTGCAAAATGAAAAACTGGAAGCAGAAATTAAACATAAAAATGCAGAACTGGCCAGCGCCACCATGAACCTGGTACAGAAAAAAGAGTTTATCCTGAAATTAAAATCAGAATTGCAGCAACTGCAAAAAAATGCCAAAGTTGGAGACGATAATCCTGAACTGAAAAAGTTGCTTAAAGTCTTATCCGAAGAGGAAAAACTGGATGAAGAATGGAACAGCTTTTCCCAGCATTTTAATAGTGTACACGGAGATTTTTTAACGATTTTAAAAAGTAAATTCCCTTCCTTAAAACCACATGAGCTGCGGCTCTGTGCCTATCTGCGTATGAACCTGAGCAGCAAAGAAATTGCCCCGCTTATGAGTATCTCTATCCGGGGAGTAGAGATAAGCAGGTACAGGCTCAGAAAAAAACTGGCATTGCCCACAGAGGTTAACCTTGTACAATTCTTAATGGATTTAAAATAAACAAACACTAATAAAACATTCGTGGCCGAAGTATCATCTATTTACAACTGTTTCGCTTGAAACAGTTTCATTTCCTTCACATTTCCTAACTTCCCCGTTTAAATGCTTGCTATGTTCAAAAGTAAAATTGCCGGTATCGGCATGTATGTACCTGAAAGAGTAGTAACCAATAACGACCTGCTGAAGTATATGGACACCAGTGATGAATGGATACAGGAACGTACCGGTATCAAAGAACGCCGATATGCCCACCGTACTGAAGAAACCACCACCACGATGGGAGTGGAAGCGGCAAAAATCGCCATAGAAAGAGCAGGTATCACCCCGCAGGATATAGACTTTATTGTATTTGCAACACTCAGTCCTGACTATTATTTCCCGGGTTGTGGTGTATTGCTGCAACGGGTCATGAAAATGAAAGAAATCGGTGCATTGGATGTACGAAATCAGTGCAGCGGCTTTGTGTATGCCCTTAGTGTGGCCGACCAGTTCATCAAAACAGGTATGTACAAAAACATCCTGGTAGTGGGAGCAGAAAAGCATTCTTTTGGTCTTGATTTCAGTACGAGGGGGAGAAATGTATCAGTGATATTTGGCGATGGTGCAGGTGCCGTAGTATTACAACCCACTAATGAGGAAAACAGAGGTATACTAAGCACTCATTTACATAGCGATGGTGAAAGTGCCGAGATACTGGCTATGTACAACCCGGGTACACATGCCAACCACTGGAAAGAAGAAAAATATGCAGACTTTGATGAGGCTGAGATTGCCCAGATGTTTTTCAGTCATGCCATGATAGATAAGGCGCAGGTATTTCCTTATATGGATGGCCCGGCCGTTTTTAAAAAGGCCATTGTTAAATTCCCGGAGGTGATCATTGAATCGTTGCAAGCTAATGGGCTTCAGACTTCAGACCTTAAA
>DEHX01000132.1 GCA_002352145.1 Chitinophagaceae bacterium UBA2789 | reverse complement strand
ATTGCTACAATTGACTAAAATGGAATTTCAAAATAAGCTTGAGTTCGCCAGGCAACTGGATGAGAAGGATGAACTGAAAAGTTTCAGGAATAAGTTCTATATACCAATAGTAAATGGTAAGGAGTGTATTTATTTCACCGGTAATTCTTTGGGACTGCAACCGAAAACTACACAGGATTATGTGGTAAATGAACTGGAAGACTGGGCTAATTTTGGTGTAGAAGGTCATTTTCATGCCCGCAGGCCCTGGATGCCATATCATGAGATCTTTCCAAAACAACTTTCTAAGATCGTTGGCTGTAAAGAGAACGAAGTGGTGGTGATGAATTCACTCACGGTAAATTTACATTTACTGATGGTGAGTTTCTACCGGCCAACCAAAGAACGGTATAAAATCATTTGTGAAGCCAAAGCATTTCCTTCGGATCAGTATGCATTTGAAACGCAGGCGAGGTACCACGGATTTAACCCTGCTGATGCGGTGATTGAAATTTCTCCCAGGAATGGTGAGCATACGTTACATACAGAAGATATCCTTTCAACGATTCAGCAGCATGGAGATTCAGTATCTGTTGTACTATTAGGAGGAGTAAATTATTATACCGGTCAATTGTTTGATATAAAATCAATCACTGCTGCCGCTCATTCGGTGGGTGCATATGCAGGATTTGACCTGGCTCATGCAGCCGGCAATGTAGAATTGAAACTTCATGACTGGAATGTAGATTTTGCCTGCTGGTGTTCATATAAGTATTTGAACAGCGGTCCCGGCGGAGTGGCAGGTGCTTATATTCATGAGAAACATGCAGCTGATACATCATTACCACGATTTGCCGGCTGGTGGGGCTATACGAAAGAGACAAGATTTAAGATGGAAAAAGGGTTTGACGCAATACCAACAGCCGAAGGCTGGCAACTTAGCAATGCGCCAATATTAAGTATGGCCGCCCATAAGGCATCACTGGATATTTTTGAAGAAGCAGGAATGGAGCGGTTGCACAAGAAAAGAGGATTGCTGTCAGCTTATTTATCATTCGTTATTAATGATTGCAACCGCAAAGCGTCTGAGAAAATAATAGAAATCATAACACCGGAGAATGAGAAGGAACGAGGTTGCCAGGTATCTATGCTGATGCTCAAAAACGGCAAATCTATTTTTGATGAGTTAACCCGGCATGGAGTTATTGCCGACTGGAGAGAACCGAATGTGATAAGAGTAGCTCCGGTTCCGTTATACAATTCATTTGAAGATATATGGACATTTGGCGATGTTGTTGCTTCCATATTAAAATAATTTTTCAAATTTTAAAATGAAAAGCCCCATCAAGGGTTTAGGGTATGAAAGAAAACATTACCATCATCGGTGCCGGCTTGGTCGGATCATTGCTTTCCATCTATTTATCCAAAAGGGGGTATAAGGTAAAAGTATATGAACGCCGCGGCGATATGCGAAAAGAAAAAATGTCTGCCGGTCGTTCTATAAATCTTGCTTTGAGCGACAGGGGATTGCTGGCCCTTGAAAAAGTTGGACTGGCTGAAGAAATCAAAAAGATTTCTATTCCCATGCATGGCCGCTACATTCACAACCTGGATGGCAGTTCTGCTTTTCAGCCGTATGGTAAAGAAGGGCAGTATATCAATTCTGTTTCAAGAGGTACTCTTAACATGAAACTGATGGACCTTGCAGAGGAGCAGGGAGTGGAAATATATTTCAATGAAAAGCTGAGCAAGATCGACTGGAGCAATGAGGTTATTGAGTTTGAAAGCAATAAAAACAAACCGCTTCCTTCTTTTAAAACAGACCTGATCTTCGGCGCTGACGGTGCATTTTCTGCTGCTCGTTTGCAGCACCAGTTGCAGCATGGTAAATTTAATTATAGCCAGTACTATATTGACTGTGGGTATAAAGAACTGACCATTCCTCCAACATCGGATGGTGAGTTTGCCATGCAGGTCAATGCCCTGCACATATGGCCGAGAAAAGACTATATGTTGATTGCTTTGCCCAATTTGGACAAGACCTTTACCTGTACGTTGTTCTTCCCTTTTGAAGGAGAGGCTTCTTTTGAAAAACTGTCAACTCCTGAGGCAGTTAAAAGCTTCTTTGAAAGAACTTTTCCGGATGCAGTAAAGCTGATGCCGGATTATATCAATGAATTTTTTACCAATCCCACTTCTTCCCTGGTTACAGTGAAATGCTTTCCCTGGATAAGAGGGGATAAGTTTGCTTTAATCGGCGATGCAGCCCATGCCATTGTACCCTTTTTCGGTCAGGGGATGAACTGTGGCTTTGAAGATTGCCGGGTGCTGGATGAACTGATTGATAAGCATAAGCAGGACTGGGGCAAAATATTGAAAGAATATCAAACACTTCGAAAGCCCGACGGTGATGCTATTGCTGATTTGGCCATTAATAACTTCACCGAGATGCGGGATAAAACGGCTGACCCCAAATTCCTGCTGCAAAAAAAGATAGAGGCAAGACTGCATGAAAAATATCCTGATAAATGGATACCTGCCTATTCGCAGGTGACTTTCAGTCCGCATATCCGCTATAGCGAAGCATTAAAAAGAGGACAAATGCAGGAAGCAATCATGCAGGATGTGATGGCGATGCCGGGGATAGAAGAGAAGTGGGAGAATGTAGAAGTAGAGGATGTTATTTTAAGAAGGTTAAATAGTTAATTTGTTAATTAGGGTTGCAATACACTAAAATGCCATTCAGTATTTCAGAAACTACTTAATCATTTAGCTTTGCCTTTATGACCCGACTGCAACTCATTGAGCAAATCCGTAAAAAGAAATCTTACCTCTGCGTAGGACTTGATACAGATATAACAAAAATTCCACGCCACCTTTCAACAGATCCGGATCCCGTATTTGCATTTAATAAAGCAATCATTGACGCTACAAAGGATTTATGCGTCAGCTATAAGATCAACACTGCCTTTTATGAGGCCTTGGGAGTGAAAGGCTGGGAGGCAATGGAGAAAACGGTTCGTTATATAGGCGATGAACATTTCAAAATTGCTGATGCCAAACGGGGTGATATCGGCAACACTTCTGATCAATATGCTAAAGCTTTTTTTGAAACGTTGCCTTTTGATGCCATTACTGTGGCACCGTACATGGGAGAGGACAGTGTGAAGCCCTTTTTACAGCACAAAGGTAAATGGGCAATTGTATTGGGATTAACTTCCAATAAAGGAGCCAATGATTTTGAACTGCTGCATACCGGCGGAGAATTTTTCTATGAAAAAGTGCTTGAAACCGTTTCTGCATGGGGCACTGAAGACAATCTTATGTTTGTGATAGGTGCCACAAGAGAAGGAGAGTTGAGTAATGTACGAAAGCTGACACCCCATCATTTTTATCTGGTGCCTGGTGTCGGCGCACAGGGCGGTAGTCTTAAAGACGTTTCTGAAGAAGCAATGATCAAAGATTGCGGCATTTTAGTGAACATAAGCCGTGCTATACTTTACGCATCTGCAGGACAGGATTTTGCAGAGAAGGCAAGGGAAGTGGCTAAGGAGTACCAGGAGGAGATGAGTGGCTATTTGAAGTAGTTCGTTTTTTTCTCTCTCCGATTATACCTCCAATCATCACAATGGGTATGAATCCTGCGTAAGCTATCCCTGTGTCCGGGTACCGCCAGTCAAATTCAAAGTCATTAACCAATGCATAGAGAAAAGTCAGCACAATACCGGTAATGAATGCATGAACCAGGTCTTTTCTTGTTGACATCTTTACGGTGGTATAGCCTCCAAGTAAACATCCGGCTATTAATCCAAAAATCAATAAAAGTTTAGAGAGAGTTTCTTTCGATTTTGGAATATTCGAATCTGAAAAAACCAACAATCCTGCAAATAATCCAATGGGTAGAATTATTATTAAAGCAATCATTACGCCGGCAACTACAGACAAAAAATTTCGTATTATTTCTTTTGCCGGGTAGCTCATTCTTCCTTTTTCTCCGGTTTGCCCGTTTTAAAACTACCGCTCGGTTCACTCCACCAGGGAACTATATCATAAATAAAAACACCGGCAGCCACAGTCGGATCGGTTTTTACATGGTTTTCGGCTTCCTCTTTTGTTGCACAATCCATGATAAAAAGCCCTCTCCAGGTAAAATCATTTTTACCAAAAGGACCTGCTGCTTTCAGAATACCTTCTTTGTGTAATCTTTCCATATTAGAAAAATGTCCGGCAAAAAGCGTTTTCCGTTGAATGGAATCGGTAATTTCTTTGTCTTTGGGTCCAGTTTTAAGAATTACCATCCAGAATTGCTTAACCCTTGGTTCAGCCCCGGATTTTGTTGAGTCTTTTTGGGCATAGGTTACTACTGAGCAGCAAAAAAGGAAAACAAGGGAAATAAGCGCATATTTCATTTGGTTGTTTTTTACAGGGATAAAAATAAAACACTCGTTTCACAAAGAATAGCCGCTGCTACCGTTTTCTTACCTTTGCACCAGTTAATTATAAATCTACAATCTTAAATATTCAATAACGATGGCAGCCCGTACAGATCTTTTCCAAAGCCCGGATTATTTTCAAGTTGATGAACTGTTGACCGAAGAGCATAAGATGATTCGTGACACTGTTCGCAGTTATGTTAAAAAAGAGATTTCCCCGATCATTGAGGATTATGCACAGAAGGCAGAATTTCCCCAGCATATAGTAAAGCAATTAGGTGAATTGGGTTGTTTTGGCCCAACTGTTCCTGTAGAATACGGTGGTGGAGGACTGGATTATATCAGCTATGGCCTGATGATGCAGGAATTAGAGAGGGGAGATAGCGGTGTCCGGTCTACTGCATCGGTTCAAGGCTCCTTGGTTATGTTCCCGATCAACGCTTATGGAAGCGAAGAACAAAAGAAAAAATATTTGCCTAAGCTGGCCAGTGGAGAATGGCTGGGATGTTTCGGTTTGACGGAGCCCAATCATGGAAGTGACCCTGCCAGTATGCTGACCAATTTTAAAGATGCCGGTGACCATGTGATATTGAACGGCGCCAAAATGTGGATCAGCAACGCCCCTTTTGCACAGGTAGCAGTGGTATGGGCAAAGAATGAAGCCGGTGATGTCTATGGACTCATCGTGGAAAGAGGTATGGAAGGCTTCAGCACACCTACAACACATGGCAAATGGAGCCTGAGGGCATCTGCAACTGGTGAACTGGTTTTTGATAATGTAAAAGTGCCCAAAGAAAATATTCTTCCCAATGTAAAAGGAATGAAAGGACCGTTAAGCTGTCTGACAAAAGCCCGTTATGGTATTGCCTGGGGGGTGATTGGCGCAGCGATGGATTGTTATGATACTGCTATAAGATATTCACAAGAGCGGATACAATTTGGTAAGCCAATCGGAGCTTTCCAGTTGCAGCAAAAAAAACTGGCGGAAATGGTCACTGAAATCACCAAGGCACAATTGCTGAACTGGAGATTGGGTGTGCTGATGAACGAGGGAAAAGTAACACCCCAGCAGGTAAGTATGGCCAAAAGAAATTCCTGTGAAATAGCTACCAATATTTGCCGTGACGCAAGACAGATATTGGGAGGCATGGGTATTACCGGTGAGTACCCGGTTATGCGGCATATGATGAACCTGGAGAGTGTGATCACTTATGAGGGCACCCATGATATTCACCTGCTGATAACAGGTATGGATATTACCGGCTTTAATGCTTTTAAGTGAGTTGCAATTAATATGAAGATATTCCTGATAGGATTCATGGGCTCCGGCAAATCACACTGGGGCCGCCAGCTGAGTGAAAAACTCCAGTTGCCTTTTTTTGACTTGGACGAACAAATAGAACAGCAGGAAGGGAAAACAGTATTGGAGCTTTTTAATGAAAAGGGAGAAGAAAATTTTCGCCTGCTGGAGAAAGACTTTTTGCATATCATAACAGAAAGCCATGACAGCTTCATTATGGCCTGTGGCGGCGGCACCCCCTGTTACTACAATAGTCTTGATTACATGAAACAAGCCGGTACGGTAGTTTGGATCAATACATCTCTTGATGTTTTGTACGAAAGGCTGAGGCAGGAAAAAGAAAACCGTCCGCTGATAAAGGATCTTCCGGATGAACAGCTGCGTTCCTTTATTCTTAAAAAGTATGCGGACCGGAAAATTTATTATGACCAGGCTGATATACATGTGGATGAAGAACCTTTGCAACTTGACCAGTTAATTGAAAAAATATTTCATGCATAGAAATTATTTTCTTCTTGCGGCGGTAATTGGAGCCATAGCGGTGGCCACCGGGGCCTTTGGTGCACATGGATTGCAGAAGATAACTTCTGATGAAAAGATATTACATGGTTACCAGACAGCCGTACAATACCAGGTATATCATGTACTGGCATTGTTGATAGCATCTGCAGTGGCTGATAAGCTATCACCGAAACTCTTTCGTTGGGCAGCTTTGTGTTTTACCGGCGGCATTTTACTTTTCTCCGGTTCACTTTATTTGCTTACTTATCTTAAAATACAAGGCAGCGCCGCTGCAAAAGCAGTGGGTCCTGTTACTCCGCTGGGGGGTGTATTGTTCATTGCAGGCTGGCTATTGTTAGGTCTTGCGGCTGTTAAGAAAAAATAATCAAAGGGGCAGTTCAAGGGTAGTAACTGTACCAGTATTGTTTTCAATCTTAAAACTACCACCAATACTTTCCATACGCCGGTTAATATTTTTCAATCCGTTACCAAAGCGGCGCAGGTTCTCCATATCAATTCCTTTGCCGTTGTCTGCAATTTGAATTTTTAACGAATGGTTCAATTCCACTTTAATATTTACAGCAGAAGCGCCGGAATGCTTGAGGATGTTATTGAGGGTTTCTTTTACGCAGAGAAATACATTCCTTCTTTTGTCACCGGTTATTTCTTTGTCGGGTATTTCATCAGGTATTTCCACCTTGCAATCTATATTGGTATTGTCCAGGTATTCCAGTGAATAAGAACGGATATAAGAAAGAAGATTGTCCAATGTGTCGTTGCCGCTGTTCATACTCCAGATGATGGCATTCATCTTGTTCAGCACTTCATCGGCTGATTGAGAAATTTTGTGAATTTCAACTGGTGTATTTTCTTTCATTTTATTCCGGGCAATTTCACTCATCAGGCGGATGGCCGTCATGCCGGAACCCAGTTCATCATGCATATCGGCTGATATTCTTTCCCTTTCTGCCTGCTGCGCTTTGAATACCGCAATTTCTTTTTCATATTGCTGCATCAGGTTTTGCGCCTTCAATGTTTCGGTTTCTTTGGTCCGCTGGATGATGGATCTCCGATTTTTATGATTAAGGCCGGCCAAGAAGAAAACCAGTTCCAGGAAAAGACCTATCTCGTAGTAAAACAAAGCTGAACTAAATACGCCGGGTAAATCTTTGAACAGGTGTTCCATCATCACACTTAGCTGTGAAATGACAGAAAAAAGAAACAGGCAAAGATTACCCCAGAAAAGATACCGCATCAGTCTGTCTTTCCAGTTTCTGATGCTATACACTAAAAAAATAAGGACCATCAGCAGCAAAAGCAATTTGGACGCATTTTCTACTGTATTTTCCAGGCTGAAATTATCTGTAAAAAAATGCAGGTAACTGTAGAGTAACAGGGTTACAGCTAACATGATGATTCCTGCATTATAGAATTTGAAAAGAAAAGGATGATTTTGCCGGGTATTAAGAAATTTCTGCATGAAGATCATGTAGAAAATTATTCCAAGACCCTGCAGGATAAAATCAAGGTATGCCTCCAGGAAGAAAGTAATATGTGTGGTCTGAAAATCATAAGTGGCTTTGGTGAATAGCATTGAGCCCAGCAAAAAGGCGTATAATGAATAATAAAAGAATTCCCTGTTAGCTCCTTGCAAAAAATTAGAAAAGGAAAACAATATCATCATCAAAAGCAATCCGCAAAATACATAAGTGACCAGGTTATCGTTATTATGACTGCTTCTGACCTGTGCCAGGAAGGAATCAATATGATCTTTATGAATCAGTCTTGGCCGGATAGTATTGATATACGTTTTTACGAAGGACAAATGGGCTATAATCGTAGCCGAATCATGACCCCCTAATGAAATTAGGCGGTAGCCAATACTGTCTTCGTTGGAGGGTAATACCGATGGGATATTAACAAGCCCGGTAGCTGTCTTTTGGTATAGATCGATGCTGCTGTAATAAAAGCCAGGAAAGAAGTAAACGGAAACAGTAGAATCAGCGGAATTGGAAATATTAAATTGCAGGGCCAGTTTTCGGGTTACATATTCATTGGGAACAGTTCCTTTGTGTTTTATTCCCGGTGAAAACTTTAACTGAGCATATTCTTTGGCCAGCTCGATATTCTTATCGGTATAAGTGCTGTTGATGGTTTTCGACAGTTGCCTGACAAGGCTGATCTTACTTATGTCGGTAAATTGTTGCTGCAGGCTATCCTGTGTGTAGGCCTTGCTGCCCAGCAGCATTAAGCTCATCGTAAGAAAAATAAATGAACGGTATAGCCTGGTCATTGCTGGAATGCTTATCCGTCAAATGTAATACAACCCTTTTGCTTTTGCCAGTCCGGGACATACCACTTTCAGGTAAATATTGGCGAAAGGGGAGGCTTTTGAATGGCTAAAGATTTACCAATTGTGCCGTTTTATCCTGCTTCCCGTTTTTTATCTTTGCTGCCATGGCTGAAAAGCAAAAAAAGAAAAAAAGTCCTGCGAAAAAACCTGAAGGGTCTGATGTAAAACCATTCCGGGCCGAAAAAGAAGAAAGCATTGACCTGAAAGCACTGGCCCGTGATGAACGTACCTGGAAGATTGTCGGCTCCGTATTCCTGCTTATTGCAGTGTTCTTGTTCATTTCATTTATTTCTTACCTGTTTACATGGAAAGAAGACCAGGCCGTTGCTCAACAGGGCTTCAGTGCATTGTTCGATACGGATGAGCCGGTAGCCAACCTGCTGGGCCGGCTGGGAGCGGTGGTGTCTCACTTTTTTATTTTTAAAACTTTTGGTATTGCCTCTTTCCTCGTCTGCACTTTCTTCTTCGTTGTTGGTATCAATTTACTTTTCCGCCGCAAAGTGTTTTCTATCTGGCGAAACCTTAAATATGTAACGGTTGGCCTGCTGGTGTTATCCGTTGTGCTGGCTTTTCTTTTTAGAAGCAACGAATTTCCTTTTGGCGGCGCTGTGGGTAATATGATCAATGATAAAATGACCGGGGCATTGGGCATCTTTGGAACAGGTGCCGTTCTGTTCCTGCTAGCCTTTGGTTATTTCATCTGGCAGTTCAATCCATCTTTTAACCTGCCGCAGAAAAAACAGGCTGAAGAAACAGCAACAGCGGAAGAAGATAATACAGAAGCAGTCGTTCCGGTTGTTGCCCAGGGAAAATCAATCAATGACCTGTATGCCGAAACTACGCCTTCACAGCAACAGGGTAATTCATTAACCGGCGCTGCGGGTTTGAATATCAACTTTCCCGATGAAGAGCCGAAGCATGATATCAAACTGATAGAAAAGGATGAACCGGTTGAAAAGAAAATTGAACTGGTAGAAAAACAACCAACGATAGAGAATGAGATTGTAAGCGACCTGCTGCACCAGCATGATACGATGGATATGCTGGAAGAGGAGGAGGAAGAGCAGGTACTGGAAATGATACCTCCGCCTGCCAGGGAAAAACCTGTTGCCAAAAAACAGGATGACTCACTGGAACTGGAAATAAAAGCTGCTCCCGACCCGGTGAAAGAAGAAGCAGAATCAGTCGTGGAGAACCTGCCGCCTTATGAACCCACACTTGATCTGCGGGATTATAAATACCCAACCCTCAATTTACTGGAAACACATGGCAGTGAAAAAATAGTGCAGGATGCCGGTGAACTGGAGAATCATAAGAACCAGATCATTGCTACGCTGCGCAATTATGCGATAGAGATACAAAAGATCAGCGCTACGATAGGGCCTACTGTTACCTTGTATGAGATAGTTCCTGCTCCCGGTGTTCGTATTTCCAAGATCAAGAACCTGGAAGACGATATTGCCTTAAGCCTGGCGGCGCTGGGTATCCGTATCATTGCACCGATTCCGGGCAAGGGCACCATCGGTATTGAAGTGCCCAATGTGCGGAAGACGGTGGTGAGTATGAAAACACTGCTGGCATCCGAGAAATTTCAAAACAATAATTTCAGTTTACCCATAGCCGTAGGCAAGAAGATCGATAACGACAACTTCATCGTGGACCTTGCCAGTATGCCGCACCTGCTGATGGCCGGCGCTACGGGACAGGGTAAGTCCGTTGGAGTAAATGCGATCCTTGTTTCGTTGTTATACAAAAAACATCCGTCACAACTGAAGCTGGTACTGATTGATCCAAAGAAAGTGGAATTAAGCCTTTACCGGAAAATAGAAAAGCATTTCCTTGCCAAACTGCCGGGAGAAGAAGAAGCGATTATTACCGATACCAAAAAGGTAATCAATACACTGAATGCCCTTTGTATTGAGATGGATAACCGCTACGACCTGCTGAAAGAGGCCAGTGCGAGGAATATCAAAGAGTACAACGAGAAATTTATCCGGCGGAAGCTGAACCCGCAGAAAGGCCACCAGTACCTGCCATTCATTGTGCTGGTGATAGATGAGTTTGCCGACCTGATCATGACGGCAGGTAAAGAAATAGAAATGCCGATTGCCCGTTTGGCGCAGCTGGCCCGTGCAGTGGGTATTCACCTGATCATTGCCACGCAGCGTCCTTCGGTGAATATTATTACCGGTACTATTAAGGCCAACTTCCCTTCACGAATAGCTTTCAAGGTTTCTTCCAAAATAGATTCAAGAACCATCCTGGATACCGGCGGCGCTGAGCAGCTGATCGGTAAAGGAGATATGCTGATCTCTCACAACGGTGAAGTGACCCGTTTGCAATGTGCTTTTGTGGATACGCCGGAAGTGGAGCAGGTGGTGGATTATATCGGTGAACAGCGGGGCTATCCGCATGCCTTTTTGCTGCCGGAATATGTGGATGAAAAGGAACTGGAAGGAAAGGATTTTGACCTGAACGACCGTGACTCCCTTTTTGAAGATGCTGCCCGCCTGATCGTTCAGAACCAGGTAGGCTCTACCTCTTTATTGCAGCGCCGGATGAAGCTGGGTTACAACCGGGCCGGCCGCCTGATGGACCAGCTGGAAGCTGCCGGCATTGTGGGCCCCAACCAGGGAAGTAAGGCAAGGGATGTATTGATTAAAACCGAGATGGAACTGCAGCAACATCTTGATGCATTGGGTTGATAGTTACCAGCTTGTTAAGATGACGGCAATCATTTGCCTGCGGGCAACCCGGTACGGTCATTGCCTGTCCTGTATGCGTAATTGATTTATCTTTGCGGCCCGGAAGAACAAGCCGCCACACAAACCAAATATCATGAAGAATTTATACCTGTCTGCCGCCCTGTCATTCTTATCCGTACTGGCAATGGCGCAAACGAAAAGTGACCCTGCCGCCAAAGCCATCCTTGATGCGGTAAGCGCCAAGTTCAAAACATTTACCACTGTTGAAGCTTCTTTTTCTTATAAAGTAGAGAATGCTGCCGGCAAGGCCCTTTCTACCAAGACGGGCAGCATTAAGATGAAGGGCACCAAGTACCGGGTCAGCTTTAGCGGGCAGGAAATATTTTGCAACGGCACCACGGTTTGGAACTACGATAAAGCGGCCAATGAGGTTACCATCAGCAACCTGGATGCCTCCAGCGGTATGATAACCCCGCAGAAATTATTTACCAACTTTTACGATAAGGATTTCCTGTACCTGCTGAATGGTGAAAAGAAAGTAGGCAACAAGACCATACAGGAAATTGAAATGACACCGGTGGACAAGAGCAAGCCTTTCCACAAAGTATATGTGCAGGTGGACAAAGCGGCCAAAACCATTTACAGTACCAAGGTGCTGGAGAATGCCGGCAATCGCTACTCGTACACCGTTACTACGATGAAGACCAACTCGCCGCTGGCGGATAATGTGTTTAGTTTTGACAAGAAAAAGTACCCCGGTGTGGAGGAAGTAGACCTGCGGTAGAAAGGGGGTTATACAAAATATCAGGAGCCTGTCCCTTTGCTGACAGGCTTTTTTTATGTGCTGCTTTTCGGGATGAGTTTTACAAAGGCGGGGGTGAGTTTTACCTTGTTTAGAGCTCGACTGACATTGTTTAGAGCGGAACTGACATCTTTCGCTACAGATTCGGGCTTGTTTAGAGCGCAACTGACACCGTCAGATATGAATTAGGGTTTGTTTAGAGCCTGACTGACATTGTTTAGAATTAAACTGACATCTTTCGCAACGAATTATAGGTTGTTTAGAACGCAACTGACACCGTCAGATATGAATTAGGGATTGTTTAGAGCTTTACTGACATTGTTTAGAATGGTACTGACATCGTTAGCTATGGATTCGGGCTTGTTTAGAATGCCGGTGACACGGGTAACTGCTGCTATAAGTGGCTGAAACAGCGGATTTTGGCTTTTTTAACAGTGATTTGGTGCGGTTGGCAGGCGTTAAGGGCGGGGGAGTTATTGGCCTTGCTCCACTGTTTGTGGTAAAGGGCGGCTGCAAGGGCATGGATTGCCGGGAGGTTATGAAACCGATATGGGCGGCGGTGCTTCGCAGGCGACGAGTCCCTCCGCAGTTTTTCTTAAAGTTCGTGTGGCGTGTTGGAGGAGACTCCTATGTTTCGTCGGGGAAGGAGTGTTGGGGGAGACTGGTGGAAGGAAGGAGCTTATTTTTGTAAAATATGTTGAACGACAAATTAATTAAACTATTAAAATCGAGCTCCTTAGAAGACGTACAACTCGCTAAAGAATTTATAATTGTTATGTCAAATCCGGTTAATAAAAAATGTTTGGCCTGTGAATGTTATGATTTTTTTCTGTCGTGGCCATTTAGAAAACAAGTTCCTAATATCGAAATAGTCAAGGTTCTCGAGGAATTACAAGAATGGGTTTTTGAGCACTGTTAGATTTTGGTATAAACTTGTATTGAATCCTTACCCATTTTTGGCAGATACAATAGAAATCAAATGCTTACTCATTATACACCAGCCATGGAGCACTAGGTTTTTCTTGCTTGGCAAAATCGGATACAATCTAGCGCTATATCCCTGAAAATTTTTTTTGCCAATACGTCAACACACTCAACAATGAAAAGGTTTTGAAATGCATTGGTGACTGGTTGCTTTTTTTAGCCACCATTATTTATATAGGCTCTTTCTTAAAGCTCAAGATTTGATGTCAATAGTTGGTCAAAGATTAACTGTAACCATTCAGCATTTTATTTGGTATTCAACGTTCTGAATAATTTTATTGTTTGCCCGCATGGGTTGTAGAATATGCGCAACTGGGTTTAAAATTTTTTTAGTGTGCCTTTAAAAATTTGCTGACCGCCAGCGTTAACTTCTTCTTTATAATTGATGTACATTTTCCCTGAATCTAAAAATGAGCCATTGCCAGAAACCATATAAGATGGGGCACCTTGAACAAGTGGGATTGTAAAATCATTACCATTTACTACTGCAACAGATTGTCTATTGGCGAATAAAAAATTGTATTCATTTGATGTAGATCTTTTTGATAAGTCAACGACCATATTATAAGGATTTCCATTTAAAGTAACTTGTCCAATATATTTTCCTTCACGATTAATAGTGTTGTTTCTTGAATCGTCGGTTTTCGAGCATGATAAAAAAGAAATAATAATAGTAATAAAAGTTGCAGCAGTTAGTTTTTTAATCATAAAAAATCAATTAGTATTTTGCTTACTCTTTCAAAATTTAATTTCTAGGTTCGTTGGTTGTAATTATCTTTTGAGAGTATTTCGGTCAACTGATTATACAAGTTAATAAATCTTTATAACTTTTCCCCTGTTTTAGTTTTGATTATACAAATTAGAAATTTACGCCATAGTAACTCATTCTTAAGAAATGCGGGAATTGAAAACCACTATTTTATTCCCATGTTTTTTGTATTGTTACGGCGTCAATACAAAGATCAATTAAATAACCGCCTTTCTTATTCTTACCAATTGCTCCAATAAGTTTTCGAGCAGATCAAGTTTCAGCATGTTGGCTCCGTCACTTTTGGCTACAGATGGATTGGGATGTGTTTCAATAAACAAACCATCAGCACCGGCTGCAATGGCGGCTTTGGCAATGGTGCCGATAAGTTGCGGGTTGCCGCCGGTAACACCACTGGTCTGGTTGGGTTGTTGTAAGGAGTGGGTAACGTCCATCACTACCGGCACCCCATGTGCCTGCAT
>DEHX01000022.1:2235-9009 GCA_002352145.1 Chitinophagaceae bacterium UBA2789 | reverse complement strand
TATATTTACTCATCAACTAATACAATATGAAAAAAATACTCGTAGCCATACTGGCTGTCGGCCTTATTTCTTCCCTGGCTATAGCCGCAAACGGTGGCGGCAAGAAAAAGGGAAAGAAGAAAGCCAAAATGGAATGCAAACAGGATAAAAACTGTGACGTAAAAAACTGTGTTCCGCCCAATTGCGATCCTACAGTTTGTCCTTACCCTGTTTGTGAAAAGGACGAAAAATGTCCGACAGAGAAGAACTGTTCGGGTAAGAAATAAAAAATGTTGTCATAAACATTTAAGCCACTTCCGTAAGGAGGTGGCTTTTTTTATTGCAGTGGATATTAGTGGTTGCATTGAGCAATGCCCGGGAATTAGCCTGCTGCAAAACCGGCAAGGGAGAGGTGCATTAAGGAATATAACTGCAACTTTTTGACGGCTTTTGGCAAAGCCGGTACTGAGAAGCAGTCTCAGCACAACTATCCTACAGTTCAAGAGTTATTATTAACCCGAAGACTCCGGATAACGGGGGAACAGTTTATGCAGTTTGAAGAAGTTTATTTTTGGTTTTATCCCGGCAAACTGACTGAATACTTTTAATGTATATGCTAAGCTGTTTTCTTTTGTAGACCAACATAAAAGATGGATGATGAACTGGCACAAAAAAAGTATTACCTATTTCAAGTGCCTTATATCTGAAATTATCTGGCAAATAAACATCTTTAACTCCCATTTTTTTCATTATAAAAGCGGACACTTGTTTCCCTAATAAAAAAACAACCGATGGTTTAAGAGCTTCCAGTTCAAATTGAAAATTGGGGTAACACTTTTCCATTTCATGCTCTATCGGGTATCTGATTTTTCCATTTTCTTTCAATGGAACACATTTTACAAGATTTGTCTTGTAGAAACCGATATTATCAATCAAAGGCTGTTCAATAGTGTTTATTAATGCTCCCGTTCGGGTTGTAGGTGATAAAGGAAGATGTTCAACACCTTCATCAAATTGTACAGCGGATAAACCAACCCAAAAAATATGTGATTGCTTTAGAAAATCAAGAACTGGTAACTGATTAATGTATAACCCACAGGTCTTACATACCTTGCGGCAGGGTTTGATTTTTTGATTCAAGTCCAGCGAATATTTTACCGTCATTCAGGTTGATTGTGCGGTAAATATAGTTATGAAGCAGCTTATCGTCAACTTTTGAATAATTGCCACTATGAAAATTAAATTGCAGCCGTCCTACAAGCTCCGACAGTCCTTGATTTGGCTGTATTTGCTGAACTTTTAAATTTTCGCCTTTTATTTCCAGGTCATGATAGATTTGAGTTCCATGATAAGGCCGGTATTGAAATACACTGGTACGGAAAGTAACCCCATTTATAATAGAGATTTCCTTTAATTTAACTGCCAATTGAAAGGTCATTTCCATATCCTCTTGCGTTTCTCCTGGAAAGCCATAAATAAAATAGCCCTTCATATTTATACCTGCTTTAAAGACTTTAGTTAAATTATTCAGGATTGTATCTACATTTTTAGTTTTATTAATTTCACCTAATATTTTTGGCGAACCCGATTCTATTCCAATAAAAAGTTCATAACATCCACTGTCTTTTAATTGGCTCATAACAGAGTCATCAACATTGTTAAAAGTCATTACATGGGCCATGGAACGCCACTGAAGTCTAAAATGAGAAAATACATTTATAGCTTTCTGTACAGTTGCATTTGTTTTTAAAAATAGGTCATCCAACACCCTTATTGAGTTCACAGAAGGGTATGCAGCAACTATTCCAATCAATTCCTGTATTATAGAATTCTCAGATTTTTCACGAATGGAATAGTCTTTATTTAAAGACCTGGCAGCAGCACAAAAAGCACAATTATATATGCAGCCCCGGCTTGTAACAATATTCGCTTCAATAAAACCTAATGGATGAATAACAGGTTCGTTTAAGAAAAAACTGCGGTCAAGTGGTACTTCTGAAATATCCTTCACTTCATATTTTGATTTTCCATCAACAAGAAATACCCTGCGGTTTGCTTGAGTATAAAAAGGCATTTCCTTGAGCTGATTTTTAAGAATATCCAATGTTATCAACTCGCCATCACCGGTTACAATATCAATTGGATTTTTAGTTGACCAGGTAAGTATTTTTTGGTAAAGATGTTTGGTGGAAAGTCCACCAACAATAAGACGGGTGCTAAACTGCAAAGATTCTGCAAAATCTTTAACCAGTTCATAATTGGTGGTAAAAATATTAATAGCTATGAATTCAGGTTTTATTGTATTTACAGTTGCTATTAAATCTGCCAACGGTATTCTTTGATGTACAGCATCTATAAGTTTTACATCAATGCCATTATTTTGCAGGATAGTGGCTATATAGCCCAATCCTAGCGGCGGCAAAGAGTCCTCGTCATAGAGGTCATTCCTTTCCCGGAACAATGGTGAATTGATAATTATTACTTTCATTTTTTAGTTTCTAAATAGTGCCTTGTATTCATCTGTTTCTTGGGCAGTTGGCTTTTCAGCCAAATCCCAAATGAGGCTCCAGATATGATTATATAAAGCACCGCTATTATTAGCCGTGTCAGTTACGACAGCTTCATAAATGCCAGATTGAATTTTATTGTACATTAATAAGTGTGTAACATTATTTAAGGTTTTTAATCTACCTCTTAAATTCAAATCAGCTTTTGGTGGGTTATAATATCTAAGCTGAACTTGCGGTAAGTCATTTAGAATTTTCCCATACCTGATTTTCTCTTCCGCTTTTTTGGGTCTAAGGCACAAAATTTCTATTTGCCTGAATCCTTCTCTTTTTAGGCAACTATATTGTGAATTATTATCCATCTCTTGGGGAGAATTTCCAAAAAAATTTATATCCCCTGCCAGAAGTCTGATATTATTTTTATCAGCATTTTCAGTGAACTTATTTACAATAGGGTCTAATTCTTTAAGATTATACTGGTGTTTACCAACAATATTTTTCTTGGTATAAAAGAAAAGTATAACTGTGGAAGCAATACATAGTATTACGACAACTATGGCAAACCAATTGGGCTTGAGTTTTTCTTCCTCGTAAAAAATATTATCCCAGCAAAAAATAATTGTTGCAACCGACCCAATAAAGAACAAAATACAAATCGCATAAAACCCATAATGCAGTTTGTTTTTTATTTTGTCAGAGCTAATTTTAGTACGTAGTGCTGCTAAATATGCTCCCAAGCACAATGATGCACCTGCAAGTAAAATTTTGAGCCAATTGTCTAAAGTCATTTAATCCTCTTTTAAAATTTTTGTAATTAAGTTTCTAATTTCTTTCAACGGCGCCCTCTGATTTATTGTTTCATATAAATTCAGTATATCTACTGCTTGTTCTTTGCCCAAAAAACCTTTGGTATGCAATTCTTCTATTATCCATAATATACCTCTCACCGTTAGTCTTTGTTTCACCGATATTTTTCTTAAACTGCCATCCGAACTATAAATAATGGCACTTTTTCTTAAAGCTAATTCAAGCACAGAGCTATCCGGTATGCTTAAGCCCGGATACTGATCATAAATTTTTTGTACTTCCGCAAATTCACCCTCACTGTCAATCTGTAGCTGCCCACTATTAACAAATTTTGATATTTCCTGCCATTGCGTTTCATTCGTTACTTCTCCAATCACCTGCGGCGTGGTCAAAGCAATAAAGCCAAGCCGAAAAAAGTCTCCGAGGAGATTCAAATCAACCAGGTCAAAGAGGATACAGGCATCCTTTATCACTATTTGCTTTTTATCTGACACCTATAAATCCTTTTCTTAGTTCGTTAATACTTATATTCCAAAGAGCGGCTGCTTTGCTCAGGCTTATTAGTTCTTCAGCCAAAGCTCTGTTTACTAACAGGTCAAAATTTCTTGATTTCTCTTCTCCTTTATATTCTCCAGGTTCATTTTTAGCACCGTAGGTTTTGCTCATGTATACCATCCATCTTTCATAGTAACTGGGAACGATAATTTCAAGTTCCTTTAATCTGTGAACAATAGCCCTTAAAGAAATGCCGTAGTATTCTTTGATAGAAATTAGTTCATTAATCTGTATATAATTTCTTTTTGCAGAACCGATAAGCTTAGTAAGCATTTCGCTTGGTATCAAAAAGCAACTGGAAAACAGATGGCAAAATATTTCAACTTCTTTGGGATCAGCAGCAATTTGCTTTTCAAAATTTAGAAGCAAATGTGCAAGCTCATGTATGATAGTAAACCTTATTCTTTCAATTGGTTTATTCCTGGTGTTTACTACCACTACCGGTATTCCAGATGAAGTAAAAACTGCAAGGCCGTCAATCTCTTCCACATCATCAATTAACAATAACTTGATTCCTTTTAGCTCCAGCATTTCAATAATATTTGGGATAGGGTCAGTTCCTAAATCCCATTCTTTTCTCAACTTGATAGCAGCAAGTTCTACATCTTTTTTAGTGGCAACTACTAAGTTTTTTAATGGGTTTTTGAATTCAGTCTTAATCCCAACAATATTTTCTATTTCTAAATAACGTTCAACATAGTCCCGAACTTTCTCTATAACAGATTCCTCGTTCTTTTTAGAAAGGCTGGCTTTTTTTCTGAAAAGAATTTCACCCAGTTCAACCTGGTTTCTTTTCATAAAATAATCAGGTTTTACTTTTAAAGTGTTGGAAATGGCTACAAGCATTTCGCCAGATGGGTTCATTAAGCCCATCTCATATTTATTAAGAGACTGCTTAGTTATCCTATTTTCTAAAGCATCAGCAAGTTCTTGCAGGGAAAAGCCAGCCATTTTCCTGGCTAATTTTAACCTGTTTCCAAAGATGTTTTCATCTAACTGTTCCATAATTTGATTATTCTGGTTGACAAAAATAGGAAAAATATTTAAAATGTCAACCATATATTATATTTTTTAATTATTATTCTTTTGCAGTCAGTATAATTCAATAATTCCTTATTTAATAGGATGTTATTATCACTATGTTTGGTAGCAAAAGTAACCTTGAATAGTTCGGTTTATCTATTCTAACTAGAAGCAACTGCTGTCATGAAAACGGGACGTATAAGAGTGCGACCCTTTGTTGTTTCAGGGTAAACTGCACAGACTATGAAAGTGGCACTGCAGCCGGGCCAAAAATTATTTTGAATTATAAATGATAAATGTTGAATGGGGCAGTGCATTTAAAATTCAACATACAACATTCATCATAACCGTTTAGTGGTCGTTCAAAGGAAGTCCTCTCTTCTGAAACTCTCCCTCACTGCGTTCGGGATGACAAAAGAATCAGTGGTCATTTAAGGGGAGTCCTCTTTTCTGAAACTCAATCCAATTGAGATATTCCGGCGCTACCCGGTGTTCTTCCATGGTAATACAATTATCAACCGGGCAAACGAGTTTGCAGAGATTGCAGCCCACACATTCTTCGTCAATCACGGTGTAAGTGTTGTACGGGTTGCCTTTTTCAAGGCGTATGCTCTGGTGCGAAGTGTCTTCGCAGGCAATATAGCAGAGACCGCAATGGATGCACTTGTCCTGGTTGATTTTGGCAATATGGTGGTAGTTGATGTCGAGGTCTTCCCAATGGGTAATGGTAGGCACCGACTTGCCGATAAAATCATCCAGGGTTTTAAAACCTTTTTCGTCCATCCAGTTGCTGAGGCCTTCGCAGAGGTCTTCAATAATGCGGAAGCCATGCTTCATCACGGCGGTGCATACTTGTACATTACTTGCACCGAGGAGCATAAACTCCACCGCATCCTTCCAGGTGCTGATGCCGCCAATACCACTGATGGGTACTTTGCCTGTGAGCTCATCCTGCGCAATGGTGGTGAGCATTTTTAAAGCGATGGGTTTTACCGCGGGGCCGCAATATCCGCCAAACACAGACTTGCCCGCCACATAGGGATTGGGAACGAATGTATCCAGGTCAATACCGGTAACCGATTGTATTGTATTAATTAATGAAAGGCCGTTGGTGCCTGCCTTTACTACACTGCGGCCGGTGGGCACTACGGAATGTACGTTAGGAGTAAGTTTGGTTATAACGGGGATCGTAGCGGCTTCCATTACCCATTCCACCACCATGCAGGCGATCTCGGGGTCTTGTCCCACGGCGGCGCCCATGCCTCTTTCNNAGGGAAACGATCATGGCCCGGTCGGGGAAGAGCCGGACACATTCGGCAATTTCTTTAAGATTGATATCAAGCGGCCGGTCGCTGATGAGTTCAATATTATTAAATCCCATTACCCGCTGCCCGCCATAATCCACAGCGGAATACCGGGAGGATACATTCTTGACCTGGGAGCCGAGGGTTTTCCACACCACACCGCCCCAGCCGGCTTCGTATGCACGGAGGACATTGTATTTTTTATCGGTAGGAGGGGCAGATGCCAGCCAGTAAGGGTTTGGTGACTTGATGCCCAGGAAAGTTGATTCAATAGAAGCCATGATTATTTTAAATTTTGAATTTTAAATGATGAATTATTTGGCTGTTGCTTCCTGGCTTGTCTTTACAATTTTTGTGAGAATGTTTATAATATGTTCAATTGAATGCAAGTATGGAGAGCAGTCATGCTCAACCAATTTGCTTTTATCAAGTAAGCGAAGCCAATATCTCGTTTCTCTTGCTTCTTTTGATGCAATTGACATTTTTGAAATGAAATCTTTTCTTGATTGTGCTGCTATTGCTTCTTCAATATTTGCTCCAATGCTGGTACCACTTCTTAATAACTGCTTAGATATTACGTACTCATTTTTCTGGATAAG
>DEHX01000022.1:0-2091 GCA_002352145.1 Chitinophagaceae bacterium UBA2789 | reverse complement strand
AATGTTTCACCGGTATCAACGGGGGTTCTTCGACCGCTGGCATCTGGTTCGCCGAGCTGCATTTTGCTGCAAACGAGTTGTTTTACTTTTCCGCCACTGCCTTTTATTTTTTGCGGCGCTGCGAGCCAGATCACTTCACAACCATCGAGCATTGCGATATCCAGTTCATGTTTAGTACAGGGCATTTCTGCTTCTGTTCTTCTGTAGAGCATGGTAACTTCTTTTGCGCCGAGACGTTTGGCCTGTGTGGCAGCATCAATGGCTGTCATGCCCATACCGATAACGGCAACTTTATCACCAACAGGAACGGATGGATACCCTTTACTGCGTAAATCATATATGAAAGAGATAGCATCCACTACTCCTTCCAGTTTTTCGCCGGGGATATCTAATTGTCTTGCTATACCCACACCAAAGCCGAGATACACGGCATCGTATTCTTTTTTTAATTGCGCCAGCGTAACGTCCTTACCTAATTCCTGGTTGTATTTTATTTCAATGCCACCGATGGAAGTGATATAGTTCACTTCATCTTCGCAAAACTGCGGTGTGACTTTATAAGCAGCAATGCCGTAGGTCATCAGTCCGCCGCCCTTGCTTTCTTTTTCATAGATGGTAACGTCTACTCCTTCTCTTGCCAGCACATGGGCGCAGCTTAAACCGGCGGGACCGGCACCGACAATGGCGACTCTTTTGCCAACAGATTGTTTTCTTTCAAACAACTGCCAGTTTTTTTCCAACGCCATCTCCGTACTGTAGCGCTGAAGTTTAGCAATAGGAATAGGAGGTTCGTTCAGCAGGTTGAATACACAGCTTCCTTCACATAATTTTTCTACAGGACAAACCTTGCTGCAACCGGCACCCATGATATTGGATTCAAAAATCGTATGTGCCGAACCTTTGATATTGTCTGTAGTGATCTGTTTGATGAACTTGGGCACATCAATACCGGTAGGGCAGCTTTTGGTGCAGGGGGCATCGTAGCAGAACAGGCAACGGCTGGCTTCCACCACCGCGGCAGTTCTGTTTTCAAACGGCGGGTGAATGTCGGCGAAGTTTTCAGCATATTGCTCACTCGATAATCTGTTGTGCTTTATCATTATGTTGAATGTTAAGTTTTGAATGTTGAATGAAAAACCATTTAGCATTTATCAAACAACATTCATCATAATTCGGTAAGCTTTCCGTATGTCTCCGGTCTTCTGTCCCGGAAGAACTGCCACACACTTCTTACTTCTTCGATCATATCGAGATCAAATTCGGCGATCAGCAGTTCATCATTGTCTTCACTGGCCTGGGCAAAAATTTGTCCTCTTGGATCAACGAAATAACTGCTGCCATAGAACTTACCGAGATTCCAGGGTTTTTCCGTTCCCACCCGGTTGATGCAACCCATGAAATAACCATTGGCGGCTGCATGGGCCGGTTGTTCCAGTTTCCATAAGTATTGCGACAGACCTGCTACTGTTGCGGAAGGATTGTAAACGATCTCTGCACCATTTAAACCTAATATTCTTGCCCCATCGGGAAAGTGACGGTCGTAACAGATGTAAACACCCACCTTAGCATATTTTGTTTGAAAAACAGGATAACCGAGGTTGCCGGGTTTGAAGAAAAATTTTTCCCAGAAACCGCTGGTATGCGGAATATGATTCTTCCGGTACTTGCCTAAATAAGTGCCGTCCGCATCAATCACGGCAGCAGTATTGTACAGCACACCGGCCTGTTCCTTCTCGTACATCGGGACGATCATCACCATGCTGTATTTTTTGGCGTATTCCTGCATCCGCTCTACGGTTGGCCCGGGAATCGTTTCAGCACTTTCATACCAGGCCTTATCCTGTCCGGGGCAGAAGTAAGGAGTGTTAAAGATCTCCTGCAGGCAAAGTATCTGAACACCTTTTTTTCCTGCTTCTTCAATATAAGGGATGTGCTTTTGCACCATCGCTTCTTTTATTTCTTCAATGGTTCCTTCGCCTTCGGTTTTGGGAAGGCTCATCTGGATTAGTCCGGATTTAATTTTCCTTGGCATTATATTGTTATTTTGAATGTTGAATTTTGAATTTTAAGTGAAAGGCAACTGATTCAACA
>DEHX01000089.1 GCA_002352145.1 Chitinophagaceae bacterium UBA2789 | reverse complement strand
GGGCTGAGACAAACATCTCTGTGCCCCAACGAAGGAACACCTTCGTCTATTAACAGAGACATTACAATTTCCAGCGGTTCTTTATTGCCGTAATCACAACATTCACCATTGAAATATTTTTTCGACTGACACTCAGGGCTGCTCCGGTCATGCCCCGCATAACCAGTAGCTCCCGCATACAAAGCATGACATTGGGCACTATTAAAACAATTTATATCCGGTTTTAACACGACAATGGGTTTAATTTTCTTCAAGGTATCCAGCAGGCTGGTATAGTACCAGGAGTTGACGAGGTATCCCTGGCCGGACTTTTCAGGATATTGTTTGACTACTGTTTTGGCAAACAATGCAGGATTGGTCCGCAGCAGGTTCAAAATATAGATTACTTCTTTTTCCGGACCTGTCATATAGTTGGCATCTTTTGCAGTATTGCATTTCAAGTATACCGGATTGTTCCATTCAGCAGAATAAATGGCGAGAGGTGAAACGGGTGTGGTTCCTGGCCCGCTGACAAAGGAGGCAGCAGTAAAAAGTACCAGAAACAAACTAAATGTAAATATTCTCATAGCCAGTAATTGTTTATTGACGGCAGCATCGATTATTTATTGCAGTGCCGGGCTTAAAAAAATGTGAAAGACGCCCTCGTATTTTCATCTACCTTCGCAGCGTTCATAAAATTCAACTATTGCGTTTTACAGAGTTTAACTTCCGCCCTGAGTTGTTAGAAGGTATTGAGGCCTCTAACTACGAAACAGCCACCCCTGTACAGGAACAAGTGATACCTTCTATTTTGGATGGCCGGGATATCATTGCGTCTGCACAAACCGGTACAGGTAAAACAGCAGCTTTCCTGTTGCCCCTGATGAATACCCTCCTAAATAAACATGTAGACGGACAGGTGGGGGCTCTCATTATTGTACCAACGAGAGAACTGGCCATTCAGATCTCACAACATATTGAGGGACTGTCTTATTTCACTCATCTGAGTTCTATTGCTATATATGGTGGTAGCGATGCACAAAATTTTGTTGCGGAGAAAAAGGCATTGCAAATGGGTGCTGACATCATTGTATGTACACCCGGCAGAATGATCGCCCACCTCAATATGGGTTATGTAAATTTCAAGGGGCTGCAATTTCTTGTTTTGGACGAAGCGGACCGGATGCTTGATATGGGCTTCCAGGATGATATCAACCGTATCATTAAAGCATTACCCGAAAAGAGGCAAAACCTTTTATTCTCGGCAACAATGCCGGAAAAAATAAGACAGCTGGCCAGGAAAATACTTCATAACCCGGTTGAAGTAAATATTGCTATTTCAAGGCCGCCAGAAAAAGTGGTACAGAAAGCTTTTGTTGTATACGAGCCGCAAAAATTACCCCTGATCAAAAAACTACTCAAGGAAACACCTTATAAAAATGCATTGATTTTTTGCAGTAAAAAACAAACAGTAAAACAACTACGCAGAGAATTAAAACAGGGCGGATTCAATATTGAAGAAATACATAGTGACCTTGAGCAATCACAACGGGAAAGTGTTTTACAGGCTTTTACCAGCGGACGTATTCCTATATTGGTGGCTACTGATATTTTAAGCAGGGGGATCGATATAGATACCATTGACCTGGTGATTAACTATGATGTACCGCATGACGGTGAAGATTATGTACACCGTATTGGCCGTACTGCCAGGGCTGAGGCCGATGGTGTGGCTTACACAATAGTCAGCGAAAAAGAACAGAACCGGTTTGCCTCTATTGAAAAATTGATAGATAAAGAGGTGGAAAAAGGATTGATTCCCCATGAATTAGGTCCTGCTCCTGCCTATTCTCCCCGGCAGAGAAGCAGGGGTAACAGACCAAAACAGCGATTTTATCGTTCTAATAACAACCGGAAAAAATAAAAAGGTTATTTTTAAGAATGCAAATTGCTGTACTCAGAAAATATTCAAAAAAATTACTGGTATTTTCTTTTGCCATAATGTTGGGCTTTGTATCAGCTGCACAGCCACAAAGTAATAATTATGCGACGAATGATTATTTTATGAAATCATCCACAGTGCCCGGAAATGATTCAGCTGAAATTGCTGAAAAGAAGGGATCGGTAACAACGGGAGTCGGTACAGCTTTATCGAAATATGGAAAGGCCAACCAGTTGTATGTAAGTATGGTTGACTCACTTTCAAGGGTGCTCTTCAGGTATCCTCTTATTGATTCTTCCGGCCTTAATTATGCAAAAGAATGGGTAGGTACACCCAATATGGGTTTGCGTCGCCCCAATTATGTGATCATACATCATACGGCGAATAACAGTTGCGAAGCAACCTTACAGGAATTCACCACCCCGGGCGGTAGAGAGGCCAGTGCTCATTATGTTATTTGTAAAGATGGAACGGTACACCATATGCTCAATGATCTGTTGCGTTCACATCATGCCGGCGACAGCAAATGGGGTAATAATACCGACATCAATTCAAGCAGTATTGGAATTGAATTGGTTAATAATGGGTCTCAGCCCTATACGGAAGAACAATTAAACAGTCTTGCGATATTACTCGACCGTTTGAAAACAGCCTATAAAATACCTGCTCCCAATTTTATCGGTCATGGAGATGTGGCACCTACGAGAAAAGCTGATCCCAGTTCAAAGTTTCCCTGGAAGGAAATGAGCGAAAAAGGATTTGGTCTTTGGTGGGATGATACAACCGGGGTAGAAGTACCCGAAAATTTTGATTACCTGTTGGGGTTACGCATCATCGGCTATGATATTTCAGCTCCTGCCTCTGTAGTGGCAGCGTTCAAAAGGCACTTTATGAAAGATGGATCAGGAGGGTCAATGAATGCGGCAGTCCGTAAAATCATTTATGTTCTCTATAGGAAATACCTGTAATTGACAATTCTGTCAGCATTCTCTCTCTATTAAGTAGACCGGCCGGGCTTTCTTTCATACATTAGCATTCTCAATCTGATAGTATGCGAAAGTTACAGGCACTGATTTTAGCAATTACTCTGCTGTTTACTTATAGCTGCAACACCGGCAAATATGCAGCCACTAATAAAAGCTATAAAAAGCAGGTAAAAAAGTTTGCCAAAGCACTGGCAGAATACCCGGTAAAAGATTCTTTTACTACGGCAGAAGAATGGGTAGGTACTACCAACTTCTCTATGCGGAAACCTAATTATGTAATCATTCATCATACAGCACAGGACAGTTGCGGACAGACCTTAAGAACCTTTACGCTGCCAAGGACACAAGTAAGTTCCCATTATGTTATTTGTAAAGACGGGACTGTACACCATATGCTGAATGATTTGCTGAGAGGGCATCATGCAGGAGTAAGCAAGTGGGGTAATGCCACCGATCTTAATTCATCCAGTGTAGGAATCGAGATTGATAATAACGGGTATGAGATATTTTCAGATGAGCAGATCAACAGCCTTTTAATTGTATTGGACAGGCTCAAGAAAGCTTATAATATCCCAACAGCCAACTTTATTGGCCATGCCGACATTGCCCCTGGAAGAAAAGTAGATCCTAACCGGAATTTTCCCTGGCAAAAGCTTGCTCAGAATGGCTTTGGCCATTGGTATGATACTACAAATACAANNATTACTGAAACAGATAAGAAGATACTTTTTGAGCTGATGAAGAAGTATCAGTAAAGAAGGAAAGGCCGGATTATTTCTTTCCAGTCGCTGACATCAGTTGTTAAAATGCTACCAGTTTTAATCTTTCCAAATGAATGGTGTATGCCTGTCAGTTTATCAAGATGACCACAGCCTAAAGGATTTGCCACAGTCGGGTATAATCTTTCCTCACATTTACCGGGGAATAGCCGGGTAATTAGTTGTAATAATAGTAAGCCAGTTTCAACTGGTTTGAAAGAAGGAGTATCTGATACTGCAATTTTTAATCCGTGACAGATTTCTCCGGTATAGATTCCTGTTTCGGGGGTATAAGAAATTTTCTTTATTGTAATTCCTGCAGGGTTTGATTGAGCGAATTTCTCGTACAAAAGGGAGGTTTCTATCCAGGGTGCTCCGAAAATCTTAAATGGATAATCGGTGCCTCGTCCCTCGTTCACATTGACTCCCTCCAGTAACCCCATACCAG
>DEHX01000020.1:2818-4565 GCA_002352145.1 Chitinophagaceae bacterium UBA2789 | reverse complement strand
GGGTGAAAACCCCGCATTACAGAATTTGCTAATTTGACAGAAGGTTCTTCCTTCTTGATTCCGAGTATCAAAAAGGCTGATAAGAGCGAGAAACTAAACCATTTATTGAGTAATGAAGCCATTAAAACAATTATTTTCATTTGTAACTTTCAAGGCCTTATTTTCAGGCTTTGTCATCAGACGCTAAAAATATGGTTTTGGTTCGAACCGATCGATAAAATTAGTATGAGCGACTTCGGATTGTATTTTGGAATTGGCTGGGATCACATCATGAGCTGGGATGCCCTTGATCATTTGCTGTTTGTTACAGCCCTGGCCACCATCTATTACCTCAAAGACTGGAAACAGGTTTTAATCCTGGTCACTGCATTTACCATTGGTCATTCACTTACTTTGGTGATGAGTGTGCTGGACATTATCCGTTTTCCTTCCAACTGGGTGGAGTTCCTGATACCCTGTACCATTGTCATCACAGCCTTCAGTAATCTTTTTCAAAAAAAGTTTACCCCGAAGTCAATTCGGATTAATTATTTCCTGGCATTATTCTTCGGACTGATTCATGGGTTGGGCTTTGCCAATACGATCCGGTTCATGCTGGCATCGGATCAAAATATAGGATGGGGCTTATTTGCCTTTAATGTGGGCCTTGAAGCGGGGCAATTAGTTGTGGTAGCTGTTTTTTTATTGGCGGCACAAGCCATCACATCTGTATTCAATATTGTGAGGAGAGAGTGGGTAATTTTTTTATCAGCGGCCGTATTCAGCCTGTCTTTGCAAATGGTATTTCAAAGAATTTCGTCATTATAAACAAAAACGCAAAAATGAAACGTTTCACCTCTGCTATTGCATTGTTATTGTGTTTTAGTCTAGCGGGTTGGTCTCAGAATATTCAGAACAACCCCAGCAGTAATCATGGTAACAAGTTTGAACAAATGGGAAGCATCTTCCCTACCCCAAATGAATATCGTACTGCCAGCGGCGCCCCGGGCCCCAAATACTGGCAGCAGCGTTGTGATTACGACATAAAGTGTGAACTTGATGAAAAAAACCTGAAACTCACCGGTAGCGAAACGGTCACTTACTTCAACAACTCTCCGAATGAATTAACCTATCTATGGTTACAATTGGACGAGAACCAGCACAGCAGTACGAAAAATGCCAACTACCAGAACAGTAACCCGATGAGCAGGCAAACAAGCCCCCAGATGCTGGACAGGGCCGATGAAGCAAAAACGGATAATGGTTATGGTTTCAATATCACAAAACTGACTGATGCAGCCGGAAAAGATCTGAAATACACCATCAACAAAACAATGATGAGGGTGGAACTGCCAGCCGTATTAAAGGCTGGACAAAAATTCACTTTCAAACTGGACTGGAATTATAAAATTGCCGACAGAATGGGCCGCGGTGGTCGTGGCGGTTACGAATACTTTGCTGAAGATGGCAACCACCTTTTCACCATGACACAGTGGTATCCCCGTCTTTGTGTGTATAGTGATTTTAAGGGATGGCAGAACCAGCAGTTTACAGGTCGTGGTGAATTTGCACTTACATTCGGCAACTTCAAAGTACAGATGACCGTACCTGCCGACCATGTGATCATGTCAACCGGCGAATGCCAGAATTATGCGGCTGTATTAACACCGGCACAAATGGCCCGCTGGAAAAAAGCACAGACCGCTACAGAGCCCGTTGAAGTGGTAACGCTTGATGAAGCAAAAGCCGCTGAAAAAAATGGACCGGC
>DEHX01000020.1:1553-2617 GCA_002352145.1 Chitinophagaceae bacterium UBA2789 | reverse complement strand
GGCCACAACTTCTTCCCCATGATCATCAACAGTGATGAACGTCAGTGGAGCTGGATGGATGAAGGCCTGAATACATTTGTTGAATACCTGGCCGAAGAACTCTGGGATAATAAATTCCCTAGCCGCCGCGGCCCTGCTGCTTATATTACCGACTACATGAAGCTTCCGAAAGAGCAACTGGAGCCTATCATGACCAACAGTGAAAACATTGTTCAGTTTGGCCCCAACGCCTATTCAAAACCAGCTACCGGTTTAAATATCCTGAGAGAAACCATTATGGGCCGTGAGTTATTTGATTATGCATTCAAAGAATATGCAAGAAGATGGGCTTTCAAACATCCGGAACCGGCTGACTTCTTCCGTACGCTGGAAGATGCCAGCGGTGAAGACCTTGATTGGTTCTGGAGAGGATGGTTTTACAGCACAGAAGTATGCGATATTTCTTTAGATACCGTAAAGCATGCCAAGCCTGACCTGTCTGCTGTGGCTCCCGAAACAAAAGAAACAGTAGTAACCCGTAGTTTGGAAAAACCACAAGTGCCCACCTTTGATGATATCTCTAAGATCCGCAACAGGGAAGACAAGAATATCACTTTCCAGACGGATGCAGATACATCGCTCCGTGATTTCTACTGGCGATATGCCAGGGGAATCGAGCCTTATGATACTACCAAATACAAAGTGACTATTCCCGGCAACAAACCCGAAAGCCTTACTGCTGAAGAAAAAGAAAAGTATGGCAATAAAAATATGTATGAGCTTACCTTCAGCAACAAGGGCGGACTGGTAATGCCGATCATCGTAGAGTGGACTTACAAAGATGGTACGAAAGAAATCGACAGGATACCTGCACAGGTTTGGAGGCTCAACGAAAACAAAGTGATCAAAACTTTTATCAAGGATAAAGAAGTTGCCTCCGTAAAATTGGACCCCTACAGGGAAACAGCCGACATCAATGAAAGCAATAACAGCTGGAATACGATTGCTGAACCTTCCCGCTTCTCTATTTTCAAAGCCGGAATGGGCGGTGGCAGAAGAGGCGGCGGTGGCCAGGGTGGCAACCC
>DEHX01000020.1:0-1423 GCA_002352145.1 Chitinophagaceae bacterium UBA2789 | reverse complement strand
CATAGCGGCTGGTATGCCAACTGGCTTATTCGTGTGCCTGAGCTGAAAGATTATGCAGATCAGTACAAGCTGATGATCGTTTGCCCCGATGGCGGCTTCAACAGCTGGTATATGGACAGCCCGTTAGATTCAACTGTCAGATTTGAAACTTATATAAGTGAAGAAGTCCCTGCCTATATTGAAAAACATTACCCGGTTATCAAAGACCGGAAGGCAAGGGCGGTTACCGGGCTTAGCATGGGCGGGCATGGCGGATTATTTCTCGCCTTCCGTAATGCAGAAGTGTTTGGCGCCTGCGGCAGTATGAGTGGCGGAGTGGACCTGCGGCCTTTTCCCAAAAGCTGGCAGCTCTCCCGGCTGTTGGGTGATACTTTACAACATGCGGATAACTGGAATAACTATTCAACTATTAATGTCATTGAAAAGAAGCCATCCGATTCACTGGCTATCATTATTGATTGCGGAACAGAAGATTTCTTTTATGCCGTGAATAAAGCCTTGCATGAAAAAATGCTGCAACTAAAGATTGCCCATGATTATATTGAACGGCCGGGCAAACATGACTGGAACTATTGGCGTAATGCGGTGAAATACCAGCTGCTTTACTTCAGGGAGTATTTTCAAAAAATGAATTCACTTAAGTAAATAGGAATAACTAAGGCTTGGGCAAATTCCCCGTACTGCCGTCTCTCACTTTGATCTTCTTTTTACCGGAGTTCTTTTTTTCATAGTCCAGTATTACCTGGGGCTTCTGCGTGGTTTTTACGGCAGCTGTATCTGATTTTTGTTTTCCCTGGCTGATGGCGATTGGTCTTATTTCATCATCGTTGAACATTGAGCCATCATCTGTTTGTAATTTATTCATAACATATACTTCTGAGGCCTCCACGGTTCCCTCTCTCGGGTCGTAGTATAACCATTTGCCATGCTTCATGGCCACACCGTCATTTTTCACAACTGCCATCGTTAGTATCTTGGAAGGATCTTTCAGGTCGTACACCGGAACGGTATCATAGGCATTGGCCGGGTCAATGGCCCGCCAGCTTTCTTCCCGCACTAAGCCGCCGTTGTAAGTAAAATAATACTGCTTGCCATGCAGTTTACCCCAGCGATAGGTTTCTTCTGCTATTTTAACCCCGTTCTCGGCAAATTTTCTCCATATCCCTTCTTTCAGGTCATTTTCAAAATAACCTTCTTCCTCGTATCCCCGTTCTCCCCGCAATTCGGGCACCTTAATGGCCCAGGGTCCCTGCTTCAGGCCTTTCATATCCACACGGTTCAGTGTATCACCCTTTACACCAATGATATAGCTTTTCCACTGGCCGTAACCGCTGATGGAAATAAATAAAACAAAGACAAGAAGTAAACGCATAGTTTAGTAAGTTTGAAAGAAGCTATCGCTGCTGCCATTAACCTTCTCCGC
>DEHX01000055.1 GCA_002352145.1 Chitinophagaceae bacterium UBA2789 | reverse complement strand
AACAGCCGGAAGAAATTCTTTTGGCTCACTTACATCACTATGTTTATTTGGAATGTAGCCACTACCTGGTGGATATGGAATGCATCGGCCCCTGGTGCCATTAGTGCATTTTTGGCCAACAGCCTGCTCATGTGTTTTCCCTGGCTGGGATATAAAATAGTGAAAGGACGAATGGGAGAACGATGGGGTTATCTCTCCCTAATCGCTTTCTGGATGTGCTTTGAATATATTCACCTCCAGGACTGGGGGCTTAGCTGGCCCTGGCTTACATTGGGTAATGCATTTGCCACCAAAACAGAATGGGTGCAGTGGTATGAATATACCGGCACCAGCGGCGGCACTTTATGGGTGCTGGGCGTCAATATTCTTTTGTTCCTGCATTTGAAAAAAAATATGCTGGTAAACAGGACAAGAGATTACCGCTTCCTCATTCCGGCTGCACTGTTGCTGGTGTTGCCCATACTGGTATCTAAAATAACAACCTTCCGGATAGAGAAAGGAAATCAAACCAACCAGAATATTGTAGTAGTGCAACCCAATATTGATCCTTATGTAAAAGTTTCCAGCGAGGCCGGTTCCTTTGAAGCACAACTGCAAATGCTGATCAGCACAACAGAAAAAGCAGCGGATGATAATACGGCTCTAATTGTTTGGCCGGAAACAGCGTTGTATATGATGACAAGAATGGATGAGGCTAATCTCAAAGGCAACTATTTCCTGAACCCTCTTTGGGGCTTTCTAAAAAAACATCCTAAAGCATCGTTATTTACCGGTATTGAAAGCTATCGTCAGTTTAGTGAGAAGACAAAATACTCCGAAGAATACAATGGTTTTCATTACGAATCATACAACGGATCAGTTTTACTTGACAGTAATGGCGCCAATGGTTTTTACCATAAATCCATGCTGGTACCCGGTGTGGAAACCCTGCCCTGGTTCCTGAAATTCCTGAGCAAATGGTTCGATAAATTTGGCGGCACCACTGCCGGTTATGCCAAACAGGATCATCGTACAGTGATTGAAGAAAAGAACGGGTATAGGATAGCCCCGGCAATTTGTTATGAAAGTATATATGGTGAATTCATGAGCCGGTATATCCGCAATGGCGCCAATCTCATCTGCATTATTACCAACGACGGCTGGTGGAAGAAAACACCCGGTCATAAGCAGCACATGAGTTATGCAAGATTGAGGGCCATTGAAACCCGTACCTGGGTAGCCCGCAGCGCCAATACCGGCATCAGCTGTTTTATTGATCCCAATGGAAAAGTAATCAATCCGCAGCCCTACAACACTAACGCAGCTATTAAGTATAATATTAGCGCCGCAAAGAATAAATCAAATACATTCTTTGTAAAGTTTGGTGATTTACTGTCGAAGCTGATGATAGGAATAAGCATACTTCTAACCATGACAACTATTTTCCTGAAGATCAGAAAGCGAACAATCAACTGAACATGAATAAAACTATATCCATTAAAGGAAAAGAGATTTTTTACCGTGTCATTGGCAACGGTAAGCCGGCGTTATTAGTGCATGGCTTTGGCGAAGACGGAGAAATCTGGCATAACCAGGTAAAGTTCCTGCAGGATAAATTCAAACTAATCGTTCCCGATCTTCCCGGAAGTGGCCGTTCTGAATTAACTGATGAAATGAGCATGGAGGGAATGGCTGAAGTTATCCTTGCTATTATGCAGGAAGAAAAATGTGTCCCTTGCCCTGTCATCGGTCACAGCATGGGCGGATATATAACGTTAGCTCTTGCTGAAAAATATCCTGAAGTATTAACAACCTTTGGGCTTTTCCATTCCTCGGCATTTGCTGACAGTGATGAAAAAAAGGCCACCCGTCAAAAAGGAATAAGTTTTATACAGCAGCATGGCGCCGGTGAATTTCTGAAAACGGTAATACCTAATCTTTTTGCTCCGGAATCAAAAGATAAACTATCTGACACAATAAAAGATTTAATGGAACAGGGAAACAACTTTAATCCCCATTCACTCGTTTCATATTACCAGGCTATGATGCAGCGTCCCGACCGGACTAATGTTTTGCGTAAAGCTGTTGTGCCTGTGCTTTTTATCATGGGAAAATACGATAATGCAGTACCAATGGAAGACAGCCTGAAGCAGTGCCACCTGCCTGAAAAATCGTACATTCACATCCTTGCCCAGTCCGGTCACATGGGTATGTTGGAAGAGCCTGGTAAATGCAACCGGATTCTGGAAGAATTTTTGCTGGAAACATAAAAATCAACACCGGCCGATCCTATTCATGAAACGACTCGTTATAGCCATATTTGTCTTCCTTTTTTTGTCTAATACTTCTTTTGCTGCGCATATTATTGGCGGTGAAATGCGGTATGTATACCTGGGCCCGGGTTCAGCACCTAACACAAAAAGCTATAGAATCATAATGGTTCTTTTCAGAGGTGATGATCCAAGTGGTGCGGCATTGGCCCCTAATTACGTAGTAGGTATTTTCAATAACGATAACGGACAAAAAGTAATTGGTACAGCTGCCAATAACAACTGGCTTATTTCTCAAGATCCGCCGGGTACGCCATCAGTACCTATAATATTTCCTTCCTGTATTCAAAATGCCCCAACACTTAATTATACCTATGCCATTTATACAATGGTAGTTGAACTGCCAAATAATTCAAACGGATATACTGTTGCATATCAAACTTGTTGTCGTATAAATGGGATGGTCAATGTTGGTAATAGTACTGGGTCTACTTATGCATGCAGCATACCAGGATCAAATCAATTACCAGTAGGCAATGATTCATCGCCCCAGTTTTCATTGCCTGTAAATGTCATTTGCCGCAACGCACCTTTTACCCTGAATTTTAGCGCAACCGATCCTGATGGAGATTCACTTTCTTATAGTTTGTGTAGCGCCTACAACGGAGGAGCCGCTATTAACGCAGGATTTCAGGATCCTGCCCCGCCACCTTATAACTCAGTACCCTACAATTCACCTTTTACTGGCATTAACCCTTTAGGTACAGGAGCGACAATTAATCCTCAAACAGGTGTAATTACGGGACTGGCGCCTGATTTCGGAAAGTATGTAGTAAGTGTTTGCATCAGTGTATTCAGGAATGGCGTGCAGATAGCCACTCACAGAAAAGACCTTATAGTACAAGTTTCAGATTGTGAGCTTACCACTGCAACACCAATGCCTGATTTCATTACCTGCGATGGATTTAATGTTCAATTTTCGCATACAAGTACAGGAGCCAATAGTGTATTCTGGGATTTTGGTGATCTTTCGACTTTGGCCGACACATCGAATATCAATAACCCAAGCTACACATACACAGATACTGGAACTTATACCCTGAAATTTGTAATAAATCGAGGAACCAGTTGTTCTGATTCTGCTTACAGAACAGTAAAAGTATATCCCGGCTTCTTTCCCGGTTTTATTTATAACGGAAGTTGTTTTACAAATCCTTACCAGTTTACTGATACCACCAATACCCGTTATGGGGTGGTGGATAGCTGGCGATGGGATTTTGGCGATGGCACTACACTTGCCGATACATCAAGAATACGAAACCCGCAATATACCTACCCCAGTCCAGGTACAAGGGATGTACGGTTGATCGTTACCAACAGCAAAGGCTGTATTGATACGGCCTTTGTTACTATCAATGTACTGGACAAACCATTGATCACCCTTGCCTTTAATGACACCCTTATTTGTGTTCCCGATGCAGTCACCTTAAGTGCCAGCGGAACTGGTACTTTTAACTGGACACCACTGACTAATATCACCAACCCCAATACGCCCAACCCTACAGTCAACCCCACTACAGATACCTGGTATGTGGCCAATCTTACCGACAATGGTTGTGTGAATAAGGATTCTGTCCGGGTAAGAGTAATATCGGGGGTTTCACTTACGGCAATGCCGGATACCACTATTTGCCTTACCGACGCAGTGACGCTAAATGCTGTTACCAACGGGCTAAACTTTACCTGGACACCGGGAGCAACACTCAATAACCCAAATATACTGAACCCGGTTGCCACACCCACAGCGACATCTACAACATACCAAATTACGGCAAGGGTTGGTAGTTGTTCAGCTACTGATTTTGTAGTGATCAATACAGATCCTTATCCGGTTGCCAACGCCGGCTCACCACAAGTGATATGTTATAACACTTCAACACAACTGAGCGGTGCACATAATGGCACCCGTTTTACCTGGACACCGGCTAACTATTTAAACAATCCGAACATATTAAATCCAATAGCTTCTCCTCCCCGGACTACTAGTTTTGTCCTTACTTCCTGGGATGATACACCGGGCTGCCCCAAACCCGGTTATGATACGGTTGTCATCACCGTACAGCCCAAAGTGAGGGCTTACGCAGGCAGGGATACCACAGTCATTGTAGGACAGCCTTTACAGTTATCTGGTTCGGGTGGCGTAAGATATTTATGGACTCCTAATACCGGTTTGAACAATCCCAATATTGCTAA
>DEHX01000101.1 GCA_002352145.1 Chitinophagaceae bacterium UBA2789 | reverse complement strand
GTTTGGTTCTGGAAAGGGAACTACAGCTCTTCGTTTAATTTTTATACAAAAACCCATCGTAAAGAATTTGCTGACTCCGTACTTAACATTAATAAGAAAGTATGGCTGGCGTTTGATACCAGGGTGGAAAAAGAAATTACCGGTGCCGGTTATAAACTGGGCCAGCGGTACAGTACAAAGGACTACGAAATCACCAAACTGGATATCAAATTCATTAACCCGGAAAAACGGGAAAAAGAATGTTCTGAAATGGTGATTGCAGAAGTTTTAAGAAGGCAATAATAAATGACTACCCGTTGTTTGAATTCCTTACCAGTGGCGGCATTTCGGCCATTGAATGTTATCTTTGCCCACCAAAATTTCAATAATGTTCAACAAGCGGATCAAAGTAAAGGAGCTGCTGGCCATGGAGCCGCAGGGACAGGAAGTAACGGTAATGGGATGGGTGCGGACTTTTCGCAACAACCAGTTTATAGCCCTGAACGACGGCAGCACCAACAATAATATACAGGTGGTGGTGGAGCTTGGAAGCTATGATGATGAATTTCTCAAAAGAATAACTACTTCAGCTTCTCTGAAAGTAACAGGAACCATTATCCCCTCACTCGGAAAGGGACAGAAGATGGATCTGAAAGCTACCAGCATTGAAATACTGGGCGACAGTGATGCTGAGAAATATCCGCTGCAGCCCAAGAAACACAGTCTTGAGTTTTTACGGGAAAAAGCACACCTGCGTTTTCGTACCAATACATTCGGTTCGGTTTTTCGTGTACGTCATGCACTGGCATTTGCGGTTCACAAATTCTTCAATGAAAAAGGGTTTGTGTATATGCACACACCCATTATCACTGCCAGTGATGCAGAAGGAGCTGGTGAAATGTTCAGGGTTACCACATTCAATCTGGAGGATGTTCCTTTCAAAAGTGATCGATTCGATACTGCTGCAGAAAATTTTTATAATAATCTTATTGATTCTATAGAGGAAGAGCAGAGAACCCTTATTATAGGTAAAATTAATGCAATATTGAAAAGAAAATGGGAAGACTTAACTTTTAAAAAAATTGTTTTAGGACACTTTGGGCTCATTCAAAACTTAGCAAAACAAAAAGAAGACTTTCGTTTACTAAACCCATATTTCAAAATACTATATGCAATTATTAAAAACAATAATTTTTTTGAAATACGCTTAAGTGAAAAAACAAATAAAAGAGTTACATATTTCCCGACTTGGTTTTTTGAAAGTATCAATCCATCAAAAAAGAAAGTATCTGTGAAAAGGGTGTTTGGAATAAAAGATGGGTTTGACTATTTATGTTTTAGCTATTTCAATTTCGAATTTGTCGTTAAAGAATTACGAAATTCAAAAGAAAGGAAAGTTGATTTCAAAGAAGATTTTTTTGGTCGCAGCACCAACCTTACCGTGAGCGGACAATTAGAAGGAGAACTGGGTGCCACCGCCTTTGGCGATATCTATACGTTTGGTCCCACTTTCCGGGCAGAGAACAGCAACACGGCAAGGCACCTGGCCGAGTTCTGGATGATAGAACCCGAAATGGCCTTCTATGACCTTGAAGACAATATGAACCTTGCTGAAGAGTTCATCAAATACATAATAAAGTATGCGATGGAAAACAACCGGGAAGACCTGGAATTCCTTGCACAACGTTTAGCAGAAGAAGAAAAGCAACTGCCGCAGGACAAGCGCAGTGAAATGGGGCTGATCGAAAAACTGGAGTTTGTGCTGAACAACAGCTTTGAAAGACTGACCTATACTGATGCTATTCAAATTTTAAAAGACAGCAATCATAACAAGAAGAAAAAATTCCAGTACGAGATTACCGGCTGGGGCATGGACCTGCAGAGTGAGCATGAACGTTACCTGGTAGAAAAACATTTTAAGAAGCCGGTTATACTCTATAACTATCCTGCAGCTATCAAAGCCTTTTACATGCGGCAGAATGATGGTTGCGCTGAAGGACAGCAAACGGTGGCGGCCATGGATATACTGGCCCCGGGCATTGGTGAGATCGTTGGAGGTTCACAGAGAGAAGAGCGGCTGGATAAACTGGAAGCAAGGATGAAAGAAATGCATATACCCACTGAAGAAATGTGGTGGTATTTGGATACAAGACGCTTTGGTACCGTACCGCATGCAGGTTTCGGTTTGGGTTTTGAACGCATGGTACAGTTTGTAACCGGCATGACGAATATTCGAGACGTCATTGCTTTTCCGAGAACGCCGGGCAGTGCGGAGTTTTGATGACTTACTGATTAGATTGTTAAAGGTGCTCAAACGGCACCTTTAATTTTTTGGGGTTAGCTATAGAATATTATGAACCTGCATAAGATTGCGTAAATTCAACAGGCAATCATTAAACTCCTCATGAAAGCAACGCTGCTGGCATGCTTATTTTTTATTTCTTTTTTGGCATCCGCCCAGGAAGATGCCGCAACGCTTTATGTTACAGCCAAAGATTATTTTCTGAAAGGTGAATTTGAAAAAGGACTTCCGCTGGCGGAAAAAGCAGTACAAAAAGCTAAAACACAAATTGGCGAAACCACATCCGATTACGGAACCATCATCAACCTGCTGGGATTGTTTTACATAAAAACTCAGCAATACAGCAAATCCGAACCATTGTTTGTGCAGGCAAGGGCAATTAAGCAAAAATTTGAAGGTGAAGAAGGCGCTGATTATATCACCATTACCGAAAACCTGGTATGGGTGTATTTGAAATTGCAGCAATACAGCAAGGCCGAACCACTATACCTGCAACTGAGAGAGATCAAGCGAAAACTATTGGGAGAAGATCATTCCGGCTATGCAGCAGCTATTAATGATCTGGGTGTATTGTATTTCTACATGGGACAGTATAGCAAGGCAGAACCCCTATTGTTGCAGTCTGCAGCAATAAGAAAAAAAGTATTAGGTGAAAATGATCCTGACTATGCTACCAGTATGAATATCCTGGCAGCTATCTATGCGCAAACAGGGTATTATGAAAAAGCAGATGTATTGTACAATCAATCACTGGCGGTACAGAAAAAAATACTGGAACCCAATAGTCCTGATATTGCCAATACCTTAAGCAACTATGCAGCGCTGTGCCAGGAAATGGGTTTGTATGAAAAAGCAGAAACTATGCTGCTGCAGGCCAAAAACATTTATGCGGTTAATCCGGGCACTGCTTCAACTGAATATGCATCTGCATTAAATAATCTGGGCGCCTGTTATCTGTACATGAGCCGCTATGATAAAGCAGAACCGCTTTTTCTTGAAACAAAAGACATCCGCCTAAAAGTGCTGGGAGAAAACAGCCCGTCTTATGCAAACAGCCTTAACAACCTGGCAGAGTTGTATACAGAAATGGGACAGTTTGATAAAGCAGAAAGCTTTTACCTGCAAACAATAGACATCAGAAAACAATCACTGGGAGAGCTGCATCCTGATTATGTGACGAGCCTGAGTAATTACGGCTTGTTCTTATTCAAGTCCGGGAAAGATTTTTCGCAGGCAACCTGGCTTTGTACAGAAGCTGCATTAAAACGGAAAAAGATCTTTGGAGAAAACAGTACAGATTATGCTATCAGCCTGAATAACCTGGCCATGCTGTACAAGTCATCGGCCCAGGCAGCAAAATCAGAGCAATATTATTTGCAGGCTGCTTCCATTCTGAAAAAAACAGTAGGAGAGTTTTCAGCACCCTATGCCACTACCATCAGCAACCTGGCTATTTCTTATGCAGCAAACAGGTCAATATAAAAAAGCAGAGCCCTATTTAATACAAACGGCTGCTATCCGGAAAAAGATATTAGGAGAAAAAAATAAGGATTATGCAGCAAGCCTTGTAAACCTGGCAGGCAATTATTCAGATATGGAGATGTATGCCAAGGCGGAGCCCCTGTACCTGCAAAGTAATAAGATCATTATTGAAAATATTTTGAACACCTTCTCCATTTTATCCGAAAAGGAAAAAACAAGTTTCCTGGAAGGAGACCTGATGGTGGCAGATTACAATAATAGTTTTTTGTACAACTATCCCCGGGCTTCAGCCACATTCGTAAAAAACAATTTTGATCTGCAGCTGGTATACAAATCAATGAGCCTGGCTGATACCCGGAATATGCTGAATGCAGTAATGCAAAGCAAAGACACCACTATCCGGAGAATATTTTCAGAATGGCAGGCCAATAAAAATATTCTGACAAAGCAATCGGCATTACCTGCAGATAAAAGAAGGCCAGATCTGACAACTATTCAAGCACTGACCGAGCAACAGGAGAAAGAACTGAACCGCCGCTCATCCGATTTCAGAAACCAGCAGGAAGCATTGCGCATCACATCAGCAGAAGTACAAAAATCACTGGACGATGATGAGGCCGCCATTGAATTCGTAAAATTCTGGTTGTACACTAATAAAAGATGGACGGACACGGTTTTATATGCTGCATATATCCTTCGTAAATCAGATTCCATACCACGGTTTGTTGTCCTTTGTAATGAAAAGCAGTTGCAACAGGTTTTTGACAATGCAGGTAAGAATACCACTGCCATGGTAAACAGTTTTTACCGAGGGCTTGATATAGAAAAGCAGCAACCGGCACAGTTAGGGGCAGAATTGTTTAAACTGATTTGGGCTCCCCTGGAGCCTCACCTGAAAGGAATAAAAAAGATCAGCTATTCACCTGCTGGAAAATTATTCACTATTGCTTTTCATGCGTTGCCTGCAGACAGCACGGCCGTATTGATGGACAGGTACCAGCTTCACCAGTACACCAGCACAAGGCAGATAGTATGGCGAAGCCAGCAAAAGGGCGGAGTTAATCCTTCGGGCATTACATTATTCGGTGATCCTGATTATACATGGCAGGCCGGAGCTGTTACACAAAATAAACCTGCTGTTTCAACTAAAGGAGTATTGCCTCCCAGGCGTGGTGGTGAGGG
>DEHX01000181.1:29560-39118 GCA_002352145.1 Chitinophagaceae bacterium UBA2789 | reverse complement strand
CGATCATATATGGTTATGCCGAGTGAACGGGATAAATTTCCCAGGCTGTAGGAAGAAAGGCCGGGAAATATCTTACGGCTTAACCGAACAGTGCAGAGTTTCTTTGTGTTGAGATCAAAGCCTGATTCTTTCAGGTGGCTTTTTACAAATGAGTAATCAAAATTGACATTATGTGCAATGAAGATTTTGTCATGTAAAATAGTGTAGATCTTGTCGGCTACTTCTTCAAATCTTGGCGCATCAGCTACCATTTTATCGGTGATGCCCGTCATGGATTGAATGTAATAGGGTATAGGCTGGCCGGGATTAATAAGCGTTTCAAATTTCTCCGTCACCTTTTCCCCGTCAAACAATTGAATGGCTATTTCGGTAATGCCGTTGGCTGCTGCATAACCGCCGGTTGTTTCAATATCTACAATTGCGTACAAAAAGTTCGATGTTTAATGTTTAAAGTTTAAGGTTGTAATTTGAGGAATTAAAATTCGTAAAAGTTTTGATGCAGGCAAGTAAGGATGAAAAATTTCTGATGTTTCGTAACCGGTTGACGAAGGTGTATCGGCATGCAGGCAAGCAGGCACGGCGGCAGGGTATTCAATGCTTTAGAGTGTATGATCATGACCTGCCGGAGTTTCCGTTTTGTATTGAATTTTATGGCGATAAACTGTATGTAGCCGAGTACAAACGCAGGCATGGTATGACGGAGGAGGAGCATGATGACTGGGTAGAGAAAAGCCTGCAGGTGGCAACGGAAGTATTGGCTGTAAACAAGGAGAATATTTTCCTCAAGCTGCGCCAGCGGAAACCGGGCCGACTGGGGCAATATCAAAAATATGACGAAGTGCAACATGAGTTTGTAGTGGAAGAGCATGAGCTGAAGTTTTTCATCAATCTTAGTGATTACTTAGATACGGGTTTATTCCTGGATCATCGTATAACCCGCCAGATGGTAAGAGAGCAGAGTGCAGGTAAAAAAGTGCTCAACCTTTTTGCCTACACAGGTTCTTTTTCGGTGTATGCCGCTGCGGGCGGCGCTGCGGAAGTGGTTACTGTTGATCTTTCTAAAACTNNCATGCGGATGTAAAGCAATACCTAAAAACAATTGCAGCTGATTATTATGATATCATCGTAATGGACCCACCCACTTTCAGTAACAGCCAGCGTATGAAGGACATACTGGATATACAGCGGGACCATGCGGAGCTTATCAATGACTGTCTGCGGGGATTGAGAAAAGGAGGGGTGCTTTATTTCAGCACCAATTTCAGAAAATTTGTACTGGAGAAAGAAAAAATTGCTGCTGCTGATATCAAGGATATCACGAAGGCTACTACTCCGTTTGATTTTGAAGGCAAGTTGTGGAGGTGGTGTTATCTCATCAGTAAATAAAAAAAGCTCTTCAGTTGAAGAGCTTTTTTTATACAATCAAAAATTTATTACAACGTCTTCAATACATCATTCATACTTCTCACCGCCTCTGCACTTTTGTTGAAAGCGGCTTGTTCGCTTTCGTTGAGTTTGAAATCGATGATTTTTTCCCACCCGTTTTTGCCAATGATAACAGGTACGCCGAGACAAATATCTTTTTGGCCATACTCTCCATCCAATGCTACGCAGCAGGTAAAGAGTTTCTTTTCATCACGAATAATGGCTTCTACCAATGCTGCTCCGGCTGCTCCTGGTGCATACCAGGCAGAAGTGCCGATCAATGCTGTTAATGTAGCGCCACCCACCATGGTATCTTTTACAATTTTCTCCTGTTGTTCGGCAGAAAGGAAGTTGGTAACCGGTGTACTGTTCCAGGTAGCCAGGCGGATCAAAGGAATCATGGTAGTATCACCATGGCCGCCAACAACCACTGCATTCAAATCAGAAGGTGAACAACCAAGATGCTGGCTTAACTGGTATTTGAAGCGGCTGCTGTCTAATGTACCGCCCATACCGATGATTCTGTTTTTAGGTAAACCGGTGGATTGTAAAGCGAGATAGGTCATCGTATCCATCGGGTTGCTGATAACGATGATGATGGCATTGGGAGAATGTTTCAGAATGTTTTCGCAAACACCTTTTACAATACCGGCGTTAACGCCAATCAATTCTTCACGGGTCATACCGGGTTTTCGGGGCAGACCAGAAGTGATGACCACTACATCACTGTTAGCGGTTTTGGTGTAATCATTTGTACTGCCGGTGATCTTGGTATCAAACCCCAGCAGGGTAGCGGTCTGCATCATATCCTGGGCTTTGCCTTCTGCAATACCTTCTTTGATATCGAGCAGGACCAGTTCATTACATAATTCCTTACGGGCAATATTATCAGCACAGGTAGCACCTACTGCGCCAGCGCCAACTACAGTTACTTTCATGATAGTTTATTTAAGATTGAAAATTGAATTATTACGTAGTGTAACAGGCCGCAAAGGTAAAGGTTGCCGTTATTTTATGATGGTGATGACTGAGTTATTTTCTTAGTTCTGCCACTATTTTATCAACCGGTAGTGAGCCGCCAAAGGTGGACACCAGTTTTTTCTTCTTGTTATAAAAGGCCAGGAAAGGCAGGTTGTTGAACTGAAAATAGGGTGGCAGGAAGAAAGTATAATCTTGTGCCACAATAATGTTTTCGTAAGCGGCCAGTTTGTATTTCTCCATAAAGGCCTTCATTTCAAACAAAGGCACCATGGTGGACATTACGATCTGAATCCCCTTGAACTTTTCTATGTTTTTAGTAATGTTTTCGGTTTCTTGCTGGCAATGCTCGCAGGAAGGATGAAACACCATCAGTAATACCGGTGTTTTTTTGGGTAAAACATCTTTTGTAAAATATGTGCTGCTATCGGGCATCAGCAGTTTTACAGGCGGAAAACTTTTGAACCGGGTGGCAGGGGCTGGTACGGTATCTAGCTGGTGATTGTGCTGGCTGAAAGCAGCGAATGAAAGAACCAGTAATGCCAATAAAAAGGAGTATTTCTTCATTTGTCAAAGAAAAGATATTCTCTGCAAGATTTACTACCCGCAGTTGGGTAATAATAGTAGACCAGATTCCCTTTGTCATCAGGCATTGTAACCTTATCTTTGCCGCCTCAAAATTTAAAAAATGGCAAATACAGCAGATATCAGCCGTGGCATGATCCTGAACCTGGATGGCAGCCTTTATTCCGTAGTAGAATTTGGCGAAAACAAGACTGCCCGTGCAGCAGCCAAAGTATGGGCTAAACTAAAAGGGGTCGACAACAGCCGTACCATTGAAAAAACATGGAACTCCGGCGACACTATTTACCCGGTGAGGGTGGAAAGACGTTATTACCAGTTCCTATATAAAGATGATACCGGTTATAACTTCATGGATAATGAGACCTTTGAACAGATTGCACTGCAAGAGGCTACTATCGATGCTCCACAATACCTTAAAGAAGGACAAGAAGTAGGAGTACTGGTAAATACAGAAAATGACCAGGTATTAGGTGCTGAACTTCCTGATAAAATTGTATTACAGGTTACCTACACTGAGCCAGGTCTAAAAGGTGATACTGCTACCCGTACCTTAAAGCCGGCTACCTTGGAAACAGGCGCTAGCATTGGCGTTCCTTTATTTGTGAATGAAGGAGAACTGATCCGTGTAAATACGAAGACAGGAGAGTATGTTGAAAGAGTGAAAGAATAAAACTTATAAAATAGCTGAAATGGCCTGAAATCACCCGGTTTCAGGCCATTTTTGTTTGATTTTGAGCCATTTTATGCAAAAAATGCCTAAAAATCATTCAATTTCTGAATTTGATTTCCTTACCTTAGCCGCCACTCCGGACGGGAGAATCTGTTTAAAAACCAAAATGTTCTACTAAATTGAAAAACATGGATTTCAAACAAATTCAGGAGTTGGTCAAGATGATCAACAAATCGAATATTGGCGAACTGACCATAGAGCAAAAAGATTTTAAAGTTACCATCAAACAAAAAGAGGACCATGTAACACAGGTTGTTGCTCCGGCTGCTGTCCATGCTGCTCCTGTTCACCATGCCCCGGCCGCAGCACCTTCTGCTCCCGCTGCCCCTGCAGCCGAAAAACCCGCTGCCAAAGAAGAAAAAGCGGCTTCAAACCTGCTGACCATCAAGAGCCCGATGATTGGTACATTTTACAGACGACCTTCGCCTGACAAGCCCAACCTGGTAGAAGTAGGCAGTGAGGTTCAACCCGGCAAGGTAGTTTGTATTATAGAAGCGATGAAGCTTTTCAATGAGATTGAAAGTGAAATCAAAGGCAAGGTGGTGAAGATACTGGTGGACGATGCATCACCGGTTGAATATGATCAGCCGCTGTTTCTTGTTGAGCCAGCCTAATTAGCATATTATCCAATTATCAAATTCACTCCATGTTCAAGAAAATATTGATTGCTAACAGGGGAGAGATTGCCCTTCGTGTTATAAGAACCTGCCGTGAAATGGGTATTAAAACGGTAGCCGTTTATTCTACTGCGGACCGTGACAGCCTCCATGTAAAATTTGCTGATGAGGCAGTTTGTATTGGCCGTCCCCAGAGTGCAGATTCCTATTTGAATATTCCTCATATTATGGCAGCGGTGGAAATCACCAATGCTGATGCCATTCACCCGGGCTATGGCTTCCTGGCAGAAAATGCCAAGTTTGCCCAGATTTGTGCCGATCATGATATTAAGTTTATTGGTCCAACACCCGATATGATCAACGCCATGGGTGATAAGATCACCGCTAAAGAAACGATGATTAAGGCGGGGGTGCCGGTAGTACCCGGTGGTGAAGGTTTATTGCAGAGTGTAGACGAGGCTAAAGGTTTGGCAAAAGAAATGGGTTACCCTGTAATTTTAAAGGCTACCGCCGGTGGTGGTGGAAAGGGTATGCGTATCGTTTGGGAAGAAAGTGAACTGGAGAGAGCTTATGATACTGCTAAAGCCGAAGCGGCAGCCGCTTTCAAGAATGACGGTATTTACATGGAGAAGTTTGTGGAAGAGCCCCGTCATATTGAAATACAGGTAGCAGGTGACCAATATGGTAATGTTTGCCACCTGAGTGAAAGAGACTGTTCTATACAAAGACGTCACCAGAAACTGGTAGAAGAATCTCCTTCTCCATTTATGACAGATGAACTGCGTCATGCAATGGGTGAGGCCGCTAAAAAAGCAGCTAAAGCCATCAATTATGAAAGTGTTGGAACTATAGAGTTCCTTGTAGACAAGCATCGCAATTTCTATTTCATGGAAATGAATACCCGTATCCAGGTAGAGCATTGTGTTACGGAAGAGGTTATCAACTTTGACCTGATCAAAGAACAGATTCTGATTGCAGCAGGCCACAAGATATCCGGAAAGGATTATTACCCGGAAATGCATTCAATTGAATGTCGTATAAATGCTGAGGATCCTTATAACGATTTTCGTCCATCACCGGGAAAGATAACAGTCCTTCATCAGCCCGGAGGCCATGGAGTGCGGGTTGACAGCCATGTTTATGCCGGGTATGTTATTCCTCCTTATTACGATTCCATGATAGGAAAGTTAATAACGGTAGCCCGTACAAGACAGGAAGCCATTGATACCATGTACAGGGCATTGAGTGAGTATGTAATTGAAGGAGTGAAGACAACAATACCTTTTCATCTTCAGTTAATGAAGGACGAACGTTTCCGGAGTGGTAATTTCAATACTAAGTTTTTGGATGGGTTTACCCTGAAATAAAAATCATTCTCAACTTTTAATCCTCCGTAACAGCGGGGGATTTTTTAATTTCATATTGTATTTGCCCTGTATGAAATATTTACTTTTTTTAATAGTTTGTTTTAGTATCATCAGTTGTTCAACTGCATTGAATAAACTGCATCAAAAGGCGGTGCTGGCGGATACGCATAATGATGTGCTTTCATCACAGGTTTTGGAGGGCAAAGACATTTCTCACCGTATGAAAGAAGGTCATAGTGATCTTGACCGGTGGAAAGAAGGTGGTATGGATGTTCAGTTTTTTTCTGTATGGACTGACAAAACACCCCGTAATAAGGCAGGCTTTTTTGCTGATGCGGTGGAAGAAATTGATTCGCTCCATCATATCATATTGCGTAACCCTGTCAGAATGGCTTTTGCCACCAACTATAAGGAAGTAAAAAAGTGGGTTCACAAAGACAGGCTCGTTTCACTTATTGGGGTGGAAGGCGGACACATGATAGAAGGCGAGATTAGTAAACTCGAAAGGTTATACGAAAAGGGTATGCGTTACCTCACTCTTACCTGGAACAACAGTACCGACTGGGCCAGCAGCGCAATGGATGAAACCCTTAATCCCGGTAAGCTAAAGCAAAAAGGATTGAATGATTTTGGAAAGCAGGTGGTTCGCCGGATGAATGATTTAGGAATTATCGTTGACCTTTCTCATGTTGGTGAGCAAACTTTTTACGATGCGTTGGCTGTGACGACAAAGCCCGTTTTTTTATCCCATAGTTCTGTGTGGAGTATTTGTCCTGTTTTCAGAAATGTGAAAGATGAACAGATAAAAGCGGTTGCTCAAAATGGAGGTGTAATTTGTATTAACTTTTATTCCGGCTTTATCAGCAAAGAATACGATCAGCGCCAAAGCTATTTGAACAAAGTTGCCAGGGATTCTGCTTTTCGTTCTTTTTTAGCAGCAACTAATGGCGATTCAGTGGCCGCTAAGGCAAAGTGGGAACAGTATTATGATGCAGAGATGAATAAAGTGAGGCCTTCGCTTGCCCAACTGGTCGATCATATTGATCATATTGTAAAACTGGTGGGTGACGATTATGTTGGAATCGGGTCAGACTTTGATGGTGTCAGTTCTCTGCCTGTAGGGCTTGATGACGTAACCACTTATCCAAAGATTACGGAAGAGTTGTTAAAGCGGGGTTACAGCAGAAAATCGGTTAAAAAAATATTAGGAGGAAACGTACTCCGTGTGATGAAAGCGAACTTTAAATAAAAAACCTGCCGTGTCAGCAGGTTTTCTCGTGGACTGAAGCTCTGATTATCTTCCTTCCGAAGCACCCTCACATTTTTCAGCTTCGTTTTGTATCTCTTTAATAAAAGCTTCGTTGTCTTTGTATTTTGCCTCTATTTCATTTTCCCATTTTTTAATAGCCTCCCTGGCAGCCTCTTTTTCTGCACCTTCTGCAGCTTTGGCTACTTTTCCATTCAATTCACACCATTCTGCAGCAATTTCTGCCGCTGTTTTTTCTTTTTTGTCTCCGCCGCATGCAATTAGCATTCCGCAGCTTAAAATGATGAAGAATGTGCCGATACTTTTTTTCATGTTGTTGATTTTGGTTAATGATAAGTCTTAAAGCTACAACATCATTTAAAAAACAACGCAGGTCATTTGAGGATATATCGAATCTTTTTTATATTCGGATAACTAAAACGAATTGCTATGCTTAAAATCGGACAACTCAAATCAGGCGATGTAATCAGCATCAATGATGAAGGAATTATGAGGGAAGGCACAGTAGTGGACATAAGCCATGAGGAGCACCAGGCATTGGTTAATAACGGGGTGCAGGAATTCTGGTTCAGCCAGGAAGAAATGTTTGCTGTTCCGCTCGATGAGTCTCATTTACTGAAATTTGGTTTTACCGGGGAGGAGGCAGAGGATGGGTATAAATACAAAAAGGACTCATTCCGGGTACTGGTGCCAAAAAAAGGGGATTTTTCGAAAATGGAGATGTGGTGGAGGGAAGACAGAAGGCATTTTTATACCCCTTTATCGGTTCATGAGTTCCAAAACCTGTACATGGACATGACCAAAATACACCTGGATATGCCCTAAAAAGGCCGATTTATTGAGAATCAATACTCTTTTTCCACAACCCCCTTAAAAAAATTGGGGGTTTTTTCTTTTTTCCCCCTGATACACTTACCTTTGCGTTCCCAAAAAAATATGTCGAAACAACCCCTTATAAAACAGGACGGTACGATTATCGAAGCCCTGTCCAACGCAATGTTCAGGGTAAAACTGGAAAATGGCCACGAAATACTGGCTACTATCTCCGGTAAAATGAGGATGCACTATATCCGCATCCTGCCCGGTGATAAAGTGGGAGTTGAGTTGTCGCCATATGATTTAACTAGGGGAAGAATCAATTTCAGGTATAAATAACCCTTCGACAAGCTCAGGGTAACAACGTTAAAAACTGATTATTATGAAAGTAAGAGCATCAATCAAAAAACGCAGCGCCGACTGTAAGATTGTACGTCGCAAGGGCAAGCTGTACATCATTAACAAAAAGAATCCCCGCTTCAAACAAAGACAGGGATAATTAATCTGAATTTTAAAATCGTAAACTTAAAATAGTATTATGGCTCGTATTGCCGGTGTTGACTTACCAAAAAATAAAAGAGGCGAAATAGGACTTACCTATATCTATGGTATAGGTCCTTCTACTGCGAAGTACATTCTTGACAAGAATAATATTGATCGTAGCAAGAAAGTACATGAGTGGAATGATGATGAACTGAATGCTATCCGTAATACTATTACGGAAGAGCTGAAGGTGGAAGGTCAGCTTCGTTCAGAAGTGCAGATGAGCATTAAGCGTTTGCTGGATATAGCCTGCTACCGTGGTCTTCGTCATCGTAAAGGTCTGCCGGTTCGTGGGCAGCGTACCAAGACTAACAGCCGCACCAGAAAAGGTAAGCGTAAAACAGTTGCCGGAAAGAAAAAAGCAGCTAAGAAATAATTCTTCGCCTTTGGCTCAGAATGGCAAATTGAATTGTCATCCTGAGCAAAGTGAAGGAGACTTACATTTTATGAATCAGCGCCGGATAGCTTCGTAAGTCAGCAGGAGGGTTGATTCAGGCTTTGGGAAACCAAAGCTTACATTTTAAAAATAAAGACTACCTCAGAACATCAATTATGGCAAAAGCACAACAGCAGGCCCAAAGCGCAAAAGCAGCGGCCAAGAAAAGAGTGGTGAAAGTGGATGCTTATGGAGATGCCCACATTTCAGCTACATTCAACAACATTATCATCAGCCTTACGAACAAAACCGGCCAGGTTATCTCCTGGAGCAGTGCAGGTAAAATGGGTTTTAAGGGTTCTAAGAAGAACACACCATATGCTGCACAGATGGCTGCTTCTGATGCTGCAAAAACAGCATTCGATGCTGGTTTGAAAAGGGTAGATGTGTATGTAAAAGGACCTGGTGCCGGTCGTGAGAGTGCCATCCGTTCAATTTCCCAGAGTGGAATTGAAGTAGTAATGATCAAGGATGTGACGCCTTTGCCGCACAATGGTTGCCGTCCTCCTAAGAAAAGAAGAGTATAAGAAAGCTTATAGCTCATTGCTATCAGCTCAGACATATTGAAGCATAGTGCTTTCATTTAATTAAAGGGTGACTGATTAATTTTTACCGCTTTCAACGATCAGTTCACCGGTTTTTAAAAAGCGGAAATGAATAAAAACTATGGCAAGGTACAACGGTCCAAAGACCAAGATTTCCCGCATTTTTGGTGAGCCTATCTTAGGCAATGGCAAGTGGTTGGGTAAAAACAGCAACCCTCCCGGTCAGCACGGTGAAAAGCGTAAGCGTAA
>DEHX01000181.1:0-29545 GCA_002352145.1 Chitinophagaceae bacterium UBA2789 | reverse complement strand
AGCCGTCCGGCCGCCCGCCAGTTAGTAAGCCACAAGCATGTGGAAGTGAACGGCGAAGTAGTGAATGTTCCTTCTTACCAGCTTAAGCCGGGTGATGTGATCACTATCAAGGAAAGCAGCAAAGGAAGAACATCCATTACCAGTGTTGTTCGTCCAAAGAACCCCAAATTCAGCTGGCTCGACTGGAATGAAACAGAACTAAAAGGTACTTTCATTACCTATCCTGAAAGGGAAAGTGTTCCGGAGAATATTAAAGAGCAGCTGATCGTGGAATTGTATTCTAAGTAAGCTTGAATGGCTGTAAATGTTCAGCCAACCAAAATTGTAAATCCTAAATCTAAATTTCAATATGGCAATTTTAAATTTCCAGAAACCCGATAAAATCATTCTGCAGAAAGCAACTGATTTTGAAGCTCAGTTTGAGTTTCGTCCGTTGGAACCCGGCTACGGTGTAACCATTGGTAATGCACTTCGCCGTGTGTTGCTCAGTTCACTGGAAGGCTATGCTATTATTGGTGTGAAAATAGAAGGTGTAGATCATGAATTCGCAACCATGAAAGGTATCAGCGAAGATGTGGTGGAAATTTTCCTGAACCTGAAGCAGGTTCGCTTCAAAAAAGTAGTTGACCACGAAGTGGCCAATGAAAAAATCATTCTTTCAATAAAGAACAGAACAGAGTTCACAGCCGGTATGATCGGAGAAGGAACTCATTCTTTCCAGATCATGAACCCCGACCTGCTGATCTGCACACTGGATTCTTCTGCAAGAATGGATATCGAACTGACCATCGGTAAAGGCCGTGGTTATGTACCTGCTGAAGATAACAAACCGAAAGATGCGCCGATGGGGTACATTCCGATTGATGCCATCTTTACGCCGATCAAGAATGTGAAATACACCATCGAGAATACCCGTGTGGAGCAAAGAACAGACTTTGAAAAACTGATCATGGAAGTGGCTACCGATGGTACCATCCACCCGGAAGAAGCGGTGAAGCAGGCTTCAAGAATCCTGATCCAGCACCTGATGATCATCACTGATGAGAACATCACTTTTGACAATAAGGAAGAAAAGAAAGAAGACCTGGTGGATGAGCAAACTTTACAATTGCGTAAAGTATTGAAGACTCCGCTGGAAGATCTTGATCTTTCTGTTCGTGCCTTCAATTGCTTAAAGGCTGCCAAGATCAACTCACTGAGTGAACTGGTGCAGTACGAGCAGGAGGACCTGATGAAATTCCGCAACTTCGGACAGAAATCACTGGCTGAAATTGAGCAGGTGCTGACAGAAAGAGGTCTGCACTTCGGAATGGACCTGGTGAAACTGGGTATCGATCTGAGCGAATTCTAATTGTATGCAGTTTGTCTTATTGGCAAACTGCTATTTTTTATAATGTAGGCTGTAATTCCTGACACGGTACAGCTGAATAAAACTAAACGTCATGCGTCACGGAGACAAAGTAAAAAATCTCGGCAGAAAGAAAGCCCACAGAGATGCGTTGTTAAGCAACCTGGCCTGCCAGCTGATCCAGCACAAAAGGATCGTTACTACGACCGCCAAAGCGAAAGCTTTGAGAGGGTATGTTGAGCCATTGATCACAAAAGGAAAGGATAATACCACACATCAGCGTCGTGTTGTATTTAGCTATTTGCAGGACAAAGAAGCCGTAAAGGAGTTGTTCGGTACTGTGGCTGAAAAAGTGGCCGGTCGTCCCGGTGGTTATACCCGCATCATTAAATTAGGATTTCGTCCTGGTGATAATGCTGATACAGCTATGATTGAGCTGGTTGATTTCAACGAGATCTATGGCAAGGGTAAAGGCGAATCCAAAGCTCCGGCCAAAAAGACCCGCCGTTCTGGTGGTGCTAAAAAGAAAGCAGAAGCAACTGATAAAACAGAAACTCCTGCTACAACAGAAGAAAAAGCTGCTGAATAATAGAAGCCAACATCTGTTTGATATAATGCCCCCGGAGTTTCGGGGGCATTTTTTATTGGTTGATCTTATGGCGAATTATTGAATAAATAAACTATTTTCACTTTACTGCTTGCTGTTTTTGAAATACATTAAATTACGAACATGGACCATCAATCCGGCAGAGCATTGCAGCAGTTTAAAAGCGAAGTGGGTATTCGCTTCCAGCTATACAATAGTTTATTTACCTCACTGCCTTTTCACCGAATTGAAAAAACAGGGATTTTGCTTTCGCTTTTGTCAAATAATTGCGAGGAAGAGTATAAAAGAAAACTAAGTCCTGCCGATATTATTGATGACTTCTTTACCCGGCATACTGTTTATACAAAGACAGAGGACAGGAATGATCTTCTATTTCGTTTTGTACAATATATCGAAAGACAGGTTGTGCTTTTTGATGCACTGGAGGATGCGGCTTTTAAGTATGTAAATGACCTGAATGGTGTTGGTACCCTAAAGCATCTTGAATCGGAAGTTTTACAATCAGGAAAGGAAAACGAGCTGGCGCTAAAGCTAAATGATTTTGCCATCAGGCTGGTGCTTACAGCTCATCCTACCCAGTTTTATCCCGGATCAGTGCTGGGGATCATCAATGACCTGGCAAAAGCATTGGCTGATAATAACACTAACCTTGTTAATACCTACTTACAACAGCTGGGAAAAACACCTTTCTTTAAAAAGAAAAAGCCTACTCCTTATGATGAGGCTGTCAGTCTTATCTGGTACCTGGAAAATGTATTTTATCCGGCGGCAGGCAAAATCATCTCATCCTTAAAGAACCAGTTCCCGGATGCCGTTAACAAAGAAAACTCCATTATCAAAATGGGCTTCTGGCCTGGTGGCGACAGGGATGGTAACCCTTTTGTAACAAGTGAGATAACATTACAGGTGGCCAATGCACTCAGGGGTGCCATCGTCAAGTGTTATTACATGGATGTCCGTAAGTTAAGAAGAAGGCTGACATTTGAAGGAGTAGAAACGTTACTGCAACAGCTTGAGACAAGATTGTACAATAACCTCTTTATCCCCGGATTTAAAGCTGATCTGAAAAAAGAGGAAATATTAGACACATTGTACAGGATAAAAGAAGTGATCATTCACCAGCATAATGGTTTGTTCCTGCATCTGGTGAATAACCTGATCAGTAAAATTGAATTATTCGGTTTGCATTTTGCTTCTCTGGACATACGGCAGGATAGTTCAGTACACGGAAAGTTACTTAATGAACTTTCATCACAGCAGTCAGTATTACCCCTGGCTTATAGAGATCTTACTGAAACTGAAAAAATGGAATTGCTGGTTTCAATTAATTCGGTAATTGATATTAGTCCGGTAAATGATCCGGTGCTGCAGGACACATTACTGACTATTCGCAGCATAAAAGAAATTCAGCAGTTTAACGGAACCGAAGGCTGCAGTCATTACATTATCAGCCAATGCAACAGTGCTTTGAATGCAATAGAAGTCTACGGGTTATTTCTTTTGTCTGGCTGGAAGCCAGAGGAAATGAACATAGATATAGTGCCACTTTTTGAAACCATCAGTGATCTTAATAATGCCGCCACTGTGATGCAGTCATTATACGAACTGCATGCATACCGTCAGCACCTGGAACGAAGGGGAAAGCGCCAAACGATAATGCTCGGTTTTTCGGATGGTACCAAAGACGGCGGCTACCTGATGGCTAACTGGAGCATCTATAAAGCCAAGGAGGAACTGACCCGGGTATCAAGGAAATATAATATTGATGTTATATTCTTCGATGGTCGCGGAGGCCCGCCTGCAAGAGGGGGAGGGAAGACGCATAAATTTTATGCATCAATGGGAAAGAATATTTCCAACAGGGAGATACAACTGACTATACAAGGGCAGACCGTTAGTTCCAACTTCGGTACAGTGGATGCTGCACAATTCAACATTGAGCAATTACTGCATGCGGGGATCACTAACGATTTGTTTTCTACCAAAGAGACTACACTTTCCAATAGTGAGGAGAATCTATTGCAGGAACTGTCTGTTGCTGGTTTTGATGCGTACAAAGGGCTTAGAGATCATCCCTACCTTGCAGATTATTTATTACAGGTTAGCCCCTTGCGATTTTACAGTGAAACAAATATTGGAAGCCGCCCGGCAAAAAGAGGAACCTTGTCAGGATTATCTTTAAAAGACCTCAGGGCAATTCCTTTTGCCGGTTCATGGAGCCAGCTGAAACAAAATGTAACGGGTTATTATGGCGTAGGCACTGCATTACAACAAATGGAAAAGAAGGGAAAATTGCCGGAGCTGCAAAAATTATATCACCAGTCATTGTTTTTCCGGACACTGCTGGATAATTGTGAGATGGCCATGATGAAATCATTTTTCCCGCTGACAGCGTATCTCGCCGGGCATAAGCAATTTGGAGAGCTATATCAAATGATCCATGATGAATATGAACTGACCAAACAGTATTTATATAAGATCACCGGTAATAACGAACTGATGGCTGATTATCCAGTTGAGCAGTTGTCGATACAAATGCGGGAAAAGATTGTGTTACCGCTGGTAACCATTCAGCAATATGCTATGACCCGTATCAGAGAAATGGAAGAACAGTCGGCACCTGTTGAATTACGGGAGACCTTTGAAAAACTGGCTATGCGATGTTCTTTCGGTATTATCAATGCCGGAAGGAATTCGGCATAATGATTAATTTCATTCTTATAGCTTTTCATTGTGCTGTGTAATGTCTAAGCCTTTTTCTTCTTCCTCATCAGACACTCTTAAAGGATGAATGAAGTTTACCACTTTGAAAATGATAAAACTCATAATTGTAGCAAACGCCACCACAATAAGACAACCATACAGTTGTGTCAGGAAAAAATCAGTATTTCCATAGAATAAACCGTCATTACCGGCAGGGTTAATTTTTTTCGATGCAAAAACCCCGGTGAGAATCATGCCTGTTATGCCTCCTAATCCATGACAAGGGAATACATCCAATGTATCATCAATGGTTGTTTTTCCCTTCCAATGCACGGCAACGTTAGAGACAATGGCTGCAAAGAAGCCTACAAATATACTTTGCGGCAAACCAACAAAACCTGCTGCCGGTGTTATAGCCACTAATCCCACTACAGCGCCAATACAAAAACCAAGAGCAGAGGGTTTCTGACCTCTCAATACATCAAAGAAGATCCAGGTAATACCTGCAGCAGCAGATGCAATATTGGTGGTGCCAAAAGCTGACACAGCCAGGCTGTTTACTGCCAAGGCTGAACCGGCATTAAAACCAAACCAGCCAAACCATAAAAGACCGGTGCCTAACAAAACGTAAGGAATACGGGCAGGCTTTACCTCTTCTTTTAAGATATGCGTCTTTCTTCTTTTCAACACAATAGCACCCATAAGTGCTGCACAACCGGCGGATATATGTACTACTGTGCCACCTGCGAAATCCAATACTCCCATTTTAAAAAGTATTCCTTCCGGGTGCCAGGTCCAGTGNNGTGATGATGGCAAATTTCAACTGGAATAAAGCAAATAAAAGCAGGGGAATAGTGGGTGCAAGACTCCATGGGCCTTGTGAATTGATTCCTTTAAAAAGAAAAAAATCCGCAGGATTGCCAATTATTCCCTTAAAGGAACTTCCGAATGCGAGGCTGAACCCGATAACTACCCAAAATATGGTTATAAGACCAGTTGCAATAAAGCTTTGCAACATGGTGGAGATTACATTCTTTTTACTGACCATGCCGCCATAGAAGAATGACAGACCTGGAGTCATTAGTAAAACAAGTGCAGAGGCAATCAGCATCCAGCCAATATCAGTATTGTTGTATTTCCCGGTTCCGTCAAAGTCGGGATACAGGGGAGCAAAAAGAGCTAAGAGGGCAAACAGGCTAAATAATGCAAATGGAATAACAGCAGTTAGTTTTTTCATAAAGTGTAAACTATTTTATTTATATAAATGCAAGTCTTTCATTTTTGGACTCCAGTACTGAATGGCCAACCAAATACTCATCTACTGCCTTTGCACATTCCCGTCCCTCACTGATGGCCCAAACCACCAGGCTTTGCCCGCGGCGCATATCCCCGGCTGTAAAAACTTTAGAAATATTTGTTCGGAAATCTTTTTCAGTGGCTTTCACATTTCCTCTTTCATCCAGGTCAATTCCAAGATCATTGATAAGGTCTGCATGTTGCGGATGAACAAAGCCCATGGCCAGTAAGGCAAGTTCACAGGGTATCTTTCTTTCACTGCCCGCTATTTCAACGAAACTTGCAGGTCGCCCATCGACAATCTTCCATTCAAGATCAACAATTTTGAGAGATCTCAGGTTCCCGTTTGCATCTCCTATAAACTCTTTTGTAGCAACTGCCCATTGTCTTGCTGCTCCTTCTTCATGTGAGCTGGTTTTTTTTAAGAGCATGGGATAAGAAGGCCAGGGCATAAAATCATTTCTCTCTGATGGGGGCTTGGGCAGCAGTTCAAACTGTGTAACGGAGTTTGCACCATGACGATTGGATGTGCCCACACAATCACTACCGGTATCACCACCTCCAATCACCACTACATTTTTGCCGGTAGCAGTTAATTCAAACTCAATAATATTACTTTCAATATCAGCATTCCCAAGAAAATTTTTTTTGGCGACTCTTTTATTATTTTGCTTCAGGAAGTCCATGGCAAAATGAACACCGTTCAATTCTCTGCCAGGGATTTTCAAATCACGGGGAACAGTGCTGCCCCCAGCCAAAACAATTGCGTTATACTCACGGAGTAAATCATTAATGCTGACATTAACCCCAACGTTGGCATGACACTTAAACACTACACCTTCTTCTTCCATTAGTTTTATTCTTCTGTCAACCACCCATTTTTCCAGTTTGAAATCAGGAATACCATAGCGCAATAATCCTCCCGGTGCATCATCTCTTTCAAAAACCGTTACTGAATGGCCGGCATAATTCAGCTGTGCAGCAGCGGCAAGCCCTGCTGGTCCCGAACCAACTACAGCTACTTTTTTCCCTGAACGGAGATTGGGCCTGCGGGGTTTTACAAATCCTTTTTCAAAAGCTATTTCAATGATGTGTTTTTCAATTTCTTCAATAGTAATGGCCGGCTGATTGATACCCAGTACACAAGCAGTTTCGCAGGGAGCGGGGCAGATACGGCCGGTGAATTCCGGGAAATTATTCGTTGAAGAAAGAATATCATAAGCTTCTTTCCAGTCTTTACGATAAACAGCATCATTAAATTCAGGTATCACATTCCCCAGCGGACAACCGTGGTGACAAAAAGGTACACCACAGTTCATGCAGCGGGCTGCCTGCTGATTGAGTTTTTCATCAGTATAGCGTTCACCAAATTCATTATAATGTTTCAGCCGCTGCTCCACTGGCTGCCTGCCGGGAAGCTCTCTGGAAAATTCTTTAAATCCTGTTGGTTTGCCCATGAGAAGTTTATCAGTTGATTTGTTAATTGGTTGAAAAGGATTGCTTCAAACGCTTGTTTCAACAGTATTTATTTTTTCATGCAATACTTTCTTATAATCCTTTGGAAATACTTTCACAAAATATTTGAACTGGTTTTCAAAATCACTCAGAATGAATTTTGCGACGGTACTGCCCGTATACTGTAAATGCTTTTGAATGAAATTGTACAAATCATTCTTGTCGTTCTCATCACAATCATCAAGGTCCACCATTTCTTTATTGCAGTTATTGGCAAATTTTCCTTTCACATCGTACACCCATGCGATGCCACCGCTCATACCTGCAGCAAAATTTCTCCCGGTGTCACCCAAAATGATTACACGGCCACCTGTCATATATTCACAACCATGGTCGCCAACTGACTCCACTACTACATTAGCGCCAGAATTTCTTACACAAAATCGTTCGCCGGCCTTTCCCCTGATAAACGCTTCTCCTGATGTGGCTCCGTAAAATGCTACATTCCCAATAATACTGTTATCTTCTGCTGTGTAGGTAGCCTCTTTTGGAGGATATATGATCAATTTTGCCCCGCTTAATCCCTTCCCGAAATAGTCATTGGCATCACCTTCCAGTTCCAGTGTAATTCCTTTTGTATTGAAAGCGCCAAAACTTTGCCCGGCTGTTCCGTTGAATTTAAAATGAATAGTGTCTTCAGGTAATCCCTCCGAACGGTACTTCTTTGTTATTTCATTAGATAGAATAGTTCCTACAGTACGGTTGATATTCTTGATTGGGAAAGAAGCTGATATTTTTTCTTTTGCAACAATAGCCGGAACAGCAGCTTCCCATAATTGCCAGTCAAGGCTGTCATCAAGACCATGATCCTGCTTCTCACTGCAATAAAGAGTGCTGTAAATGGAATTAGGTTCATTATACAATACAGCAGACAAGTCAAGATTTTTATATTTCCAATGTTCTATTTCATCTCTTACTTCAAGGCTATCTGCCTGGCCAATCATTTCATTTACTGTTTTAAAGCCCAGCTCAGCCATTATCTCTCTTAATTCCTGTGTGATCATTTTGAAAAAGTTCACTACATGGTCCGGGTCACCTTTGAACCTTGCCCTTAGCTCAGGATCCTGGGTAGCAACACCAACAGGACAGGTATTCATATGGCATTTACGCATCATTATACAGCCTTCTACTACCAAAGCTGCTGTAGCGATGCCCCATTCTTCAGCACCGAGCAATGCAGCAATGGCAATATCCCTTCCTGTTTTTAATTGACCGTCAGCCTGCACTACCACACGGCTTCTTAATTTGTTTTTCACCAGTGTCTGGTGAGTTTCTGCCAGGCCCAGTTCCCATGGTAACCCGGCATGTTTGATGGAACTGATCGGTGAGGCGCCTGTACCGCCATCATGACCGGCAATTAATACAACATCTGCTTTTGCTTTAGTAACACCGGCTGCAATAGTACCTACACCGGCTTTGCTTACCAGTTTTACACTGATTCTTGATTTACGATTGGCATTTTTTAAATCGTATATCAGTTGTGCTAAATCCTCAATTGAATAAATATCATGATGTGGTGGAGGTGAAATTAATCCAACTCCCGGAGTGGCATGACGTACTTTTCCAATCCATTCATCTACTTTATGTCCGGGCAACTGACCTCCTTCGCCGGGCTTGGCGCCTTGTGCCATTTTTATTTGTAGTTCATCTGCCTCTGTTAAGTATAAACTGGTTACACCAAACCTTGCAGATGCCACCTGTTTGATGGCGCTGCGCATAGAATCTCCGTTTGACAGGGGTTCGTATCTTTTTTCATCTTCACCACCTTCACCGGTATTTGATTTTCCGCCAAGGCGGTTCATAGCAATGGCCAAAGTAGTGTGTGCTTCCCATGAGATAGAACCGAAACTCATGGCGCCGGTGGCGAAACGTTTGTATATGTTTTCAGCAGCTTGTACCTCATCAATACTTACAGAAGGTCTTGTCTTTTTAAACTGGAACAAGCTGCGCAGTGTGCAGGCTTTTTCACTTTGATCGTTGACCAGTTTTGAATATTTTTTGAATGTTGGGTAGTCATTCATTTTTGTTGCATGCTGCAACAGGTGTATGGTTTGCGGGTTAAATAAATGGAACTCGCCTTTTCTTTTCCATTGGTAGATACCGCCGGCAGGCAGCCTGTCGGCCGGAATATCCTTCTTGCTAAAAGCAAAGTAATGTTTGGCCAACACTTCACGGGCAATCTCGTCGAGCCCCATTCCTTCAATTCTTGAAGTGGCCCCGGTGAAATATTTATTTACAACTTCTTTATTCAAGCCCAGTATCTCAAAAATCTGTGCACCCTGGTAAGATTGTAAAGTAGAGATACCCATTTTGGAAAACACTTTCAGCAAGCCATCATTCACCGCTTTGATATAGTTCTTCTTCAGCTCATCTTCCTGCAACTTTGTTTGCAATTTGCCGGTTTCTTTTAAATCTCTTATGGAAGAGAGTGCCAGGTAGGGATTAACAGCAGTTGCTCCAAAACCAATTAAGCAGGCAAAATGGTGTACTTCCCAAACATCGCCTGCTTCCACAATAATGCCCACTTGACCCCGCATTCCTTTTCTTATAAGGTGATGGTGAATAGCCGATGTAGAAAGTAAGGATGGGATAGGGGCATGGTTTGAATCAATTGCCCTATCCTGTAGTATTAAAACCTTAAAACCATCTTCTACGGCATGCACTGCATATTCACATATTCGTTCAAGTCCCTTTTTGAGAGACCCCGGTTTGCCATCAGCCCTGAAATAACATTGAATGGTTTTCGACTGAAAAAGCCCGGTATCAATACTCCTGATTTTTTCCAGTTCGTAATTAGTAAGCACAGGATGTTTCAAGGCAACACTATGACAAGTTAACGGATCTTCAACAAGCAGGTTTCCATTATTGCCTGCAAATGTTGACAATGACATTACTAGTCTCTCTCTGATTGGATCAATAGGCGGATTGGTTACCTGNNGAATAACCAAAAGCCTTCTGGTATTTGAATACCTGGTCATGTTCCAGGTGAGTGAACATAATTCGTGGTTCAGGTAACTCCTCCAGCCTGATCTTATATTTATTCAGCCAGTCACTATATGGTTTTTGTGAACAGATTTCTTTTTTCAGGTCTTCGTCGCTGATGATCTTGCCTTTTTCCATGTCCACAACAAACATCTTTCCCGGTTGCAATCTCCCTTTTTCAATGATGCTGGCAGGGTCAACAGGCAGTGTTCCTGTTTCAGAAGCCATTATAACACGGTCATCATCTGTGACGCAGTATCTTGATGGACGTAAGCCATTTCTGTCTAAAGTAGCGCCGATGATTTTTCCATCAGTAAAAGAAATAGAGGCTGGTCCGTCCCATGGTTCCATAAATGAAGAATGAAACTCATAAAATGCTTTCTTTACCGGATCCATTTCTTCGTTTCCGTCCCATGCCTCCGGTATCAGCATCATCATTACATGTGGCAGGGAACGGCCTGTGAGTGTAAGCAGTTCAATCATATTGTCCAAACAGGCAGAATCGCTTTGTCCTTGTGTAACGATAGGTAGCAGCATCTCCATCTCTTCTTTACTGAAGTAAGGAGTAGTAAACCCTTTTTCACTGGTTTTGAGCCAGTTTAAATTTCCCTGCAGTGTATTGATCTCGCCATTGTGGGCAATAAAGCGAAAGGGCTGGGCTAGTTTCCACGAAGGAAAAGTGTTGGTGGCAAACCTGGAGTGTACTAAGCCAAAAGAACTGACCACTCTTTTGTTACTCAGGTCAGGGAAATATTGCCGGACCTGGTGACTGGTAAGCTGACCTTTGTATACAATTGTTTTATAAGAAAGCGATGCGATATAAAAACCAATTTCATCTTTACGTACTGTACTGTTGATAAGATGAGAAGCATAATTACGCAGTACAAATAATTTTCTTTCAAAATCATCGGGGTTGGAAATATGATCGGGACAAGCAATGAATACTTGTTCCATTTCAGGCTCTACACTTAAAGCTGTAGGGCCGATACTTTCTGTGTTTACCGGTACTTTTCTGTAGGTCAGAATTTCAAGACCTAATTTTTCTGCTGAGCGGTTCAGTATATCCCGGCATTCCTCCCTTAGTCTTATTTCTTTTGGGAAGAAAACCATTCCGGCAGCATATTTTCCAAAGGAGGGAAGGTGTACACCNNTGCTGATGTGATTTATGTCCTTTGATATTCGCTACGAAGCCAATACCACATGCATCATGTTCAAAAGAAGGATCGTAAAGTCCCTGGTTGCCTGCCATTGCATAAAATATTAAATGATCGAAACTTTGTTAAGTTCAATTCAACAGCAAGCAATACATCTGAAAATACAAAATTGTCTTCAGCGGATAAGGTGATCGCTAATTCAATTTTCCACAAATTGATATAGAACAAGTGGATTAAATGAGGTATCCGAACAACTGGTCGTTTTTGTTTATCTCTGCAAAATCTATGTTTGATTCTTTCATTTTCTTAACCAACAGATCGTAGTCTGACCTGCTTTGCAACTCCACACCCACCAGTGCCGGTCCATTTTCTTTGTTGGTCTTTTGCATGTATTCAAAACGGGTTATGTCATCTTCAGGACCCAATACATTGTTCACAAATTCTTTCAAGGCACCGGGCCGTTGGGCAAAACTGATGAGAAAATAATGCTTGAGACCTTCATATTGCAGGCTTCTTTCCTTTATCTCCTGCATCCTGTCTATATCATTATTACTTCCGCTTACAATACAAACTACATTCTTTCCTTTTATTTCGCCTGCATAGTCATCAAGCGCTGCAATGGATAAAGCCCCGGCAGGCTCTACCACTATTGCATCTTCGTTATACAATTTTAATATAGTAGTACATACCTTTCCTTCGGCAACCAGGTGCATATCGTCTAATACTTCCATGCAAATGCCAAAAGTGATCTCACCGGCTCTTTTTACGGCGGCACCATCAACAAAACGATTTATTGTTTCCAGTGTTACCGGGTAACCGTTTTTTAAGGCTTCAGACATGGAGGGTGCGCCTTCCGGTTCAATGCCAATTATTTTTGTGTTGGGTGAGTAGGTTTTGAAATAGGTGCCAACACCGGCACTTAGCCCGCCGCCCCCAACCGGAATGAAAAGGAAATCAATATCAGAGAGATCCTCCAGTATTTCAGTTCCAACTGTTCCCTGTCCCTCAATGATTCGATAATCATCAAAAGGGGGAATGAACGTCATACTATTCTCCTCAGTAAATTTTTTAGCAGCAGCAGCACAGTCATCAAAGGTGTCGCCTGATAGTTTAATCTCGATATTTCCTTCACCAAACATTTTAGTTTGTGAAATTTTTTGCCGGGGAGTTATGACCGGCATAAAAATTACTCCCCTGGTATTTAGCTTTTTGCAGCTATAGGCAAAGCCCTGAGCATGGTTACCTGCACTGGCACAGACTACTCCTTTTTCCAGTTGTTCTGAGGATAAAGTACTCAGCATATTGTAAGCTCCTCTCAATTTATAGGAACGTACCACCTGCAGGTCTTCTCTTTTCAGGTATACATTGCACTGGTATTTCCTGGACAGATTGTGATTGAAGCTGAGCGGCGTTCTGTTCACCACTTTTTTCAGTCGCAATGATGCTGCTGCAAAATCTAACTGCACATTATGCGTTGATGCTATCATTATACTAAATATTGTTTTTCTTCCGTTGATTCAGGTTGTTTTACCAGTTTGCTAAATACCTCTTTGATAGAAGCAGCCGGTTTTACAGGTGAAATTTTTTTAGTTTGATTTTCCGGTCTTAGACTTCTTACTGTTTTGCCGGCCTGCCATAATTCACTTTCACGCAGTTCTTTTAGTTCTTCCTCCAGTTTTTCCCTGTAATCAGTCTTACTGTTGCTTTCAATAGATCGCTGCGATTCTTTGCCTGCAGCTACACTGTCATACAATTCATTAAAGACAGGTGCAGTGGCATCCCTGAATTTTTTCCACCAATCCAGTGCACCCCGCTGAGCAGTAGTGGAGCAGTTGGCGTACATCCAGTCCATACCATTTTCTGCTACCAGCGGCATTAGTGACTGCGTCAGCTCTTCTACCGTTTCATTAAATGCTTCAGAAGGAGAGTGGCCTCTTTCCCGCAATACCTGGTATTGTGCAGCAAATATTCCCTGTATGGCGCCCATCAGTGTCCCTCTTTCACCGGTCAGGTCAGAGTAAACTTCTTTTTTAAAATCAGTTTCAAATAAGTAGCCGCTGCCAACAGCAATACCTAATGCAATTACTCTTTCAAAAGCCCTGCCTGTTGCATCCTGGTAAATGGCATAAGAGCTGTTAAGTCCGCGACCCTGTAAAAACATTCTTCTCAGTGAGGTGCCGCTTCCTTTAGGCGCTACTAAAAACACATCTACCTCTTTGGGCGGAACGATACCGGTTTGTTCGTTGAATGTAACTCCAAAGCCATGTGAGAAATACAATGCCTTACCCGGCGTTAAGTATTTCTGTACAGTTGGCCACAAGGCAATTTGCGCTGCATCACTCAGCAGGTAGCAAATGATAGTACCTCTTTGCAAAGCCTCTTCTATTTCAAACAATGTTTCGCCGGGAACAAACCCATCTGCAATGGCCTTATCCCAGGTTTTGCTGTTTTTCCGCTGTCCAACGATAACGTTGATTCCGTTGTCTCTTTGGTTCAATGCCTGTCCTGGACCTTGTACGCCGTAGCCGATAACAGCCACTGTTTCGTTTTTCAGCACTTCCTGTGCTTTGCTAAGCGGGAATTCTTCCCTGGTTACTACGTTTTCTTCAACGCCGCCAAAATTTAGTTTTGCCATAATGATCTTTTTTGTAGTTGTTTATTTTTATTTCTTATTGATTACATCGTAAATACTTCTTCGTTTTTATCCAGGTACTCATTTTCGAGGACTTCCTCACCAGGTTCTGTTTGTTCAAATTCTTTGAGTCTTTCATGAAAGCCGCTGCTGCCTTTGATAATGGCCACCCGCCCGGTCCTGACGAATTCAATCAGGCCAAACGGCTCCAATACTTTAATCAATGCTTCTGTTTCTTCCCGGTGGCCTGCTACTGCAAATACGGTATAGTCTTTTCTTATTACTACGGTATGGGCACCGTTCTCCCTTAGCAATCTTTCTACCTTTACCTCTGCAGCTATAACATCTGTTGGCACTTTGTATAATGCCAGTTCCTGCCAAACGATCTCATGTTCTGTGTTATAGTAGGCCTTGAGCACTTCTACCTGCTTTTCAATTTGCCTGCAAAGCTTTCTTACCACTTCTTCCGTTTCATTGATAACAATTGTAAAGCGATGGACACTATCCACTTCGGTGGGAGAAGTATTCAGGCTCTCTACATTGATCTTTCTCCGGGAGAAGATGATCGCAATGCGGTTGAGTAAACCAACCTGGTTTTCTGTATAGACTGTTATTGTAAATTCTTTTTTAGTCATAGCATTTATTTTTTCTAACCGCCGACATAGTTTTCAACAGCTGTCAGGATTTAAATTTCTTCTTTACTTAATACACATTCTGCCACGCCTCTTCCCTGCGGTACCATCGGGAATACGTTGTTTTCTTTCCCAACCATTATTTCCAGTAAAAAGCTTCCATCCTGTTCCAGCATTTGCTTTAATGAATCTTTCAATTCTCCTCTTTTTGAAATGCTCTTACCCGGAATGCCAAAGCCTTTGGCCACCTGCACAAAATCAGGGCTAGTTATATCCACGAACGAATATCTTTTTTCATGAAACAGTTGCTGCCACTGCCGAACCATGCCAAGGAACTGGTTGTTGAGGATGATGATTTTTACATTGGGCTTAAACTGCATGATGGTGCCTAGTTCCTGCAAGGTCATCTGGAAACCGCCATCGCCAATGATGGCAATTGTGGTTCGGCTGGTATCTCCGTATGCAGCACCAATAGCTGCCGGTAAGGCAAACCCCATTGTTCCCAGGCCACCGCTGGTGATATTACTTTTGCTGTGATTGTATTTCGCATAGCGGCAAGCTACCATCTGGTGCTGACCTACATCGGTTACAATAATGGCATCGCCATTTGTCAGTTCATTGAGTGTTTTGATAACTTCTCCCATGGTCATTACTTCTCCGGTTGGGTTCAGTTCATCCTTTATTACTTTCTCTTCTTCTTTTTGTTTGTAGTCATTAAACTTTTGCAGCCACTGCGGATATACTTTTTGTTCTACCAATGCAGTAAGCATGGGAAGTGTTTCCTTGCAATCTCCCCATACCGGTACATCGGCTTTTACATTCTTATCAATTTCTGCCGGGTCAATATCCAGGTGAATGACCTTTGCCTGCTTTGCATATTTATCCAGGCGGCCGGTTACCCTGTCATCGAAACGCATACCTATTGCAATCAGCACATCACATTCATTGGTTAATACATTAGGCCCATAATTGCCATGCATGCCCAGCATACCTGCTCCCAGCGGATGGTCAGTGGGTATGGCACTCATACCCATGATGGTCCATGCAGCAGGGATACCTGCTTTCTCTATGAATTGTTTGAATTCTTTTTCTGCTTTGCCAAGAATCACACCCTGGCCAAAAACGACAAAAGGACGTTCCGCTTTATTGATAAGTTTAGCCGCTGCCTCCACATATTCTTTTCGTACGATCGGTTTGGGGCGATAGCTGCGGATGTGTTCACATTTTGTATATCCTTGATATTCGAAAAGCTGCAACTGTGCATTCTTGGTTATATCAATCAGCACCGGACCCGGTCTGCCGCTGCCGGCAATGTAAAAGGCCTTAGCTAAAACAGCAGGTATTTCACTGGCATCTGTTACCTGGTAATTCCATTTAGTAACTGGAGTGGTGATATTAATTACATCTGTTTCCTGGAACGCATCTGTACCCAGCAAATGCGCAAATACCTGCCCGGTAATGCACACAACAGGAGTAGAGTCAATCATGGCATCCGCTAAACCAGTTACCAGGTTTGTGGCACCGGGTCCGCTGGTAGCAAAAACAACTCCTGTTTTTCCGCTTACCCTGGCAAAGCCCTGTGCTGCATGAATAGCACCTTGTTCATGACGGACTAAAATATGTTTCAGCTTGTCCTTGTAATCATACAGCGCATCATAGATTGGCATGATGGCGCCGCCGGGATAACCAAAGATGGTAGTAACCTCTTCGGCAAGAAGGGCTTCCAGTACCGCAACTGAACCGCTTAAGTTTTTTAAAGCTTTTGGCTGTGGCTTTGCTTTTTTTAATTCCAGTGTATCCATAACAATTTCGTTAATGATCAATGAATCAATTTTCACTCTTCATCCGTCACGCAACCTTCGCTTGCCGGTTTTACCATCCGGGCATATTTATAAAGTATGCCGCTGCTTGCTTTTAATGCAGGCTGCTTCCATTTCTTCCTCCGCTTTTTGATTTCTTCCTTATTTACTTTCAGTGTTATCTTATTTTTCTTTGCATCAATACGGATGATGTCATCATCTTTCACCAATGCAATCAATCCACCTTCATATGCTTCGGGGGTGATGTGGCCAACCACAAAACCATGTGTGCCGCCACTAAACCTTCCATCGGTGATCAATGCAACTGATTTGCCCAGCCCTGCTCCAATAATGGCACTGGTTGGTTTTAGCATTTCCGGCATACCCGGTGCCCCTTTAGGGCCTATATATCTTATCACCACCACATCGCCGGCTTTTACTTTACCGGATGCAATACCTTCTATGAAATCTTTTTCGCCGTCAAACACCCGGGCAGTTCCTTCAAACTCTTCTCCCTCTTTGCCGCTTATCTTGGCCACACTGCCCTCTTTGGCCAGGTTACCATACAGAATTTGCANNGTTACTGTCAAACAATCGCCGTGGAGTAAGCCATTTTTCAATAAATATTTCATCACAGCAGGAACACCGCCATGCTTATGCAGGTCTTCCATCAGGTATTTGCCCGATGGCTTGAAATCAGCAAGCACCGGTATACGGTTGCTGATTTCCTGGAAATCATCCTGCGTCAATTTTACTCCCACACTTTTAGCCATGGCAATTAAGTGCAGTACCGCATTGGTGCTTCCGCCAAGAACCATAATCACTGTTATAGCATTTTCAAATGCCTTGCGGGTCATGATATCTTTGGGAGTAATATTTTTTTCCAGTAAAACTTTTATCGCTTCACCGGCTGCCGCACATTCTCTTTGTTTTTCGGCACTTAATGCAGGATTGGAAGAAGAATTAGGCAAACTCATACCCATTGCTTCAATGGCAGATGCCATCGTATTAGCTGTGTACATACCGCCGCAGGCACCGGCGCCGGGACAAGAGTGTTGTACAATTCCTTTAAAATCTTCTTCACTTAAATTGCCGGCGATCTTTTGTCCCAGTGCTTCAAAGGCACTTACAATATTTAGGTCTTCTCCTTTATAATGACCGGGTGCAATAGTGCCTCCGTACAACATAATGGCAGGACGGTTCAGTCTTCCCATCGCCATTATGGCACCGGGCATATTTTTATCACAGCCCGGAATAGCAATTATGGCATCGTAGTATTGTGCGCCTGCATTAGTTTCAATGCTGTCAGCAATAACATCACGGCTTACCAAACTATAGCGCATACCATCGGTGCCCATACTGATACCATCGCTTACACCAATAGTATAAAAGCGAAGCCCCAATAGGCCTTCAGTGGCATTTACGCTGTTACGTACACTGGTTGCGAGGTCATTCAAATGCATGTTGCAGGGATTGCCATCCCATCCCATGCTTACAATACCCACTTGTGCTTTATCAAAATCTTCTTGTTTAAAACCAATGGCATAGTACATGGCCTGTGGAGCCGGTTGCGTCGGGTCCTGTGTAAGAGTCTTGCTGTATTTATTCAGTTCATTCATCATTATGCTACTTTCTGTTCCAGTTGAAAGGGTTTCTCCAAAACTTTGCATTTATAAGCCTGTTGTATTACATAGCTGAGTGTGTCTTCCCATTCTTTTGCAAAGGGTACATTATCCAATGAACTCAGTCCAACAATCTCTGCCGCAGTACCACAGAAGAAACCTGCATCTGCTCCCCGCATTTTTTCCGGGGTAAAAAATTTTTCCTGTACCGGTATATTCAGTTCCTCACAGATTTCTAAAACAGTCGCCCTGGTAATACCGGGAAGAATATTTCCTTTCGGAGCGGTGTACAATACACCGTTATTCTCATAAAAGATATTGGCACCGCTGCTTTCGGCCACATAGCCGTTGCTGTCAAGCACCAGTGCTTCATCAAACCCATTGTCTTTAGCTTCCTGGCAGGCAAGTATGGAGTTCACATAATGACCGCTTACTTTGGCATCCACATGAAATGCATCGGCGTTGGGACGACGGTAAGAGGAAGTCATGATCTTCATCTTGTTGCTCATATAGCCATTTGTCCATTCCCAGCATTCTATGGCCAGGTATGATTCTTTGCCTTTTGATAATGCCATATTGGGTGAGCAGATTACGATCGGTCTTATATAAGCATCAGTGAAGCCATTCCTTCTCAATGTTTCGTAAGTCAGTTCAACTAGTTGGTCGGTGGAATACGAAAAAGGGATCTTCATCACTTCAGCGGAACGGCGTAACCTGTCATAATGCTCCTTGCCTTTAAACATTTTAGAGCCGCCGTTAACAGGGTAGGAGCGGATACCTTCAAACACAGCATAGCCATAGTGCAATGACTGACTGTATAGATCCGTTTTGGCTTCTGCAGCTTTTACAAACTGCCCGGTGAAATAGATAATAGTGTTTTCGTTGTAATACATATTGCTTGTTTTGACTTATGACGGGTAATAAAAAAAACGACCCGCCTTTTTGGAGGCGGGTCGCTTATATTTAGTTTGTTTAGTTCAGTATCATGCACCACCTCCGGTTGAAGAAGATATAATAATCACCACCACAATAATAATTGTAGCTACAGAAGTGAAAACATTATATGTACTGTTCTTCAACATGAGATGTATGTCTGGTAAATATACACCCGCCGTTTCAAAAAAAGAACTCAGCAAGCAATAATTATTTTCATGATGGACAAACCATCGTTAGTTATTATTGATCAGATGATCGTTGATTTTCTCAATTCTATATTCTCTGTATTCACCGTTCCTGAAATTTTGCCACTTATATAATCACAGATCAGTTCGCCGATAGTGGAAGTGAAATAAAAATTAACCGGGTCAATATCTTTTGTTACAAAAGAGTTTTGCAGTGTCCAGTTCACGGCATCACGAACCAGTTCTGCTTCTTCTTTCAGTTCAAGATGATCCAGCAGCATGGCCGCAGAAAGAATTGAGCCGGTGGGATTGGCAATATCTTTTCCGGCTGCCTGCGGGTAAGAGCCATGAATAGGTTCGAACAATGCAGCGCCTTTCCCAACCGATGCAGAGGGAAGCAAACCCAGCGAGCCGCTGATCACACTGGCTTCATCACTGATGATATCTCCGAACATATTTTCTGTGAGTATCACGTCAAACTGTTTCGGGTTCAGGATGATTTGCATGGCCGCATTATCTACAAACATATAATCCACTGCCACATCGCTGTATTGCAGCGCCAGTTCCTGCACAACTTTTCTCCAGAGCCTTGATGTCTCCAGCACATTGGCCTTATCTACCAGTGTTAATTTATTTTTTCTCTTCCGGGCATGCTGAAAAGCAAGGTGGGCAATACGTTCAATTTCTTCCCGGGTATAGGTACAATCGTCAGAAGCCTGTGATCCGTCAGCAGCCGTTTCCTTTTTTCCAAAGTAAATACCACCAGTCAGTTCCCGGTATATAATAAAATCAACACCTTCAATATTCTTACTTTTCAATGGCGACAAATGGAACAAAGAGGAATACGTAGTCACAGGCCGGATATTGGCATACAACTGCAGTGACTTGCGGAGTTTTAATAAGCCCTGTTCCGGTCTTACTTTGGCGGCAGGATCATTATCATACTTTGGATGACCAATAGCGCCAAACAAAATGGCATCACTTTTCAGGCATATGTCAATTGTTTCATCAGGCAGGGGGGTGCCGGTCTTGTCAATAGCATCTGCTCCCATCAGGCAATAAGTGTAATCAAATTCATGATTAAAAGCGGCTGCAACCGCATTCAGCACTTTTACAGCCTGCCTGGTAACTTCGGGGCCTATGCCATCGCCTTCTATAACTGCAATTCTTTTTTTCATAGTCTGTTATGCTTCCCGGGTTTCGAATTGTTTGATGTCTTCTTTTATGCTCATTAAATAATCAATATCATCATACCCGTTGAGCAGGCATGTTTTTTTGTAACTGTTTATTTCAAAAGTCTCCTGCTCACCGGTTGAGTTAATAGTAATCGACTGGTTGGCCAGGTCAACCGTCAGTTCTGTGTTGTTATCCTGAAGGAATATTCTTTGCAGGAATGCTTCACTAACCTGCACCGGCAGTACACCATTGTTCAGTGCATTGTTGCGAAAGATGTCTGCAAAAAAACTGGACACCACTACTCTGAAACCATAATCGGCGAGTGCCCATGCAGCATGTTCCCTGGATGAACCACAACCAAAGTTTTTACCGGCTACTAATATTTCGCCGTCAAACTGTGACCTGTTCAATGGAAAGTCAGCCCTTGTTTTTGATTCATCGTCGCCATAGTATCGCCAGTCACGGAACAGGTTCTTACCAAAACCTTCTTTTGTAGTTGCTTTTAAAAAACGGGCAGGGATGATCTGGTCGGTGTCAATGTTCTCGATATTAACCGGAACAAACCTGCTTTGTATGGTCGTTAATGCTTTCATGGTTAATTCAATAGTTCCCTTACATCGGTTATGCTGCCCGTTATAGCTGCTGCTGCTGCCGTTAGCGGACTTGCCAGTAAAGTCCTCGCACCGGCGCCTTGTCTTCCTTCAAAGTTTCGGTTAGAAGTGCTGATGCAATATTTACCGGCAGGTATCTTGTCTTCATTCATACCGAGGCAGGCAGAGCAGCCCGGTTGTCTTAACTGGAACCCGGCTTCTTCAAATATCTTATCGATCCCTTCCTGTATAGCCTGTGCTTCTACCTGTTTACTGCCGGGTACGATCCATACTTCCACATTGTCTGCCTTCTTTTTCCCTTTCACAAAAGAGGCCACCATCCGCAGGTCTTCAATTCTTGAATTGGTACAGCTGCCGATAAATACATAATCTATTTTCTGTCCCCTGATGGCAGCGCCTTCCTGAAGGCCCATATAAACCAGCGATTTTGCTAATCCTGATTTGTCATTATCGTTGATCGTATCAGTTGTAGGAATATTTTCTGAAATACCAATGCCCATTCCGGGATTGGTGCCATAAGTGATCATCGGTTCAATATCTTCAGCACGGAAATGATATTCTTTATCAAAGACGGCATCCTCGTCGCTATAAAGAGTTTTCCAAAAGCTTAATGATTGCTCCCATAAATCCCCTTTAGGGGCATGAAGTCTTCCTTTCATATATTGGAAAGTAGTTTCATCCGGCGCAATCAATCCGCAGCGGCCACCCATTTCAATACTCATGTTGCANNTCTACTGCATAACCCGTAGCGCCGCTGGCAGTAATCTTTGACAGAATGTAGAGCACAATATCTTTTGATACCACACCTTTACTTAATTCACCATCTACATTGATGCGCATCAGTTTGGGTTTGCTTTGCAGGAGACATTGTGTAGCCAGCACCATTTCCACTTCACTGGTGCCGATGCCAAAGGCGATGGAACCAAAGGCGCCGTGGGTTGAGGTATGGCTGTCACCGCAAACAATCGTCATGCCCGGCTGGGTAATGCCGAGTTCAGGACCTATCACATGCACAATACCCTGGAACGGATGCCCAAGGCCGTACAGTTCAATGCCATGTTCTTCACAATTCTTTATTAGTGCCTCTACCTGTTTACGGCTCAGTTCTTCTTTGATAGGCAGGTGCTGATTGAGGGTAGGCACATTGTGATCGGCAGTGGCCACCACCTGTTTCGGACGAAATACTTTGATACCTCTTTTAATCAATCCTGTAAAAGCCTGCGGACTCGTTACTTCATGAATAAAGTGTTTGTCGATATATAAAACAGAAGGCCCGCCGTCAATTGTTTTGACGATATGCTTCTCCCAGATTTTTTCAAATAGTGTCTTGCCCATTTTATTATGCTACTGCTGCTTTGGATTGATATTGTTTAGCTATGAATGCAAGATCGCTATCCTCCACTTCTTTCTTGCTGTCAGCCACTTTTAAAAACTCATCATATAATACATCCACATCGTTCCGGTCGAACTGGAAACCCAGTTTCTGGAAACGATAGGCCAGTGCACTTCTTCCGCTTCTTGCTGTGAGTACGATCTTTGAACTGTCAGCGCCAACCTCTTCCGGTGCAATGATCTCGTAGGTCTGTGCATTTTTCAAAAATCCATCCTGGTGAATGCCGGAGGAATGAGAAAACGCATTGCTGCCCACAATCGCTTTATTCGGTTGCACCGGCATCCGCATAGTATCGGATACCAGGCGGCTGATCGGGTTTAGTTGTTCCGCTTGTATGGTGGTGTATAATCCGAGGTCTTTGTGCTGCCTGATGATCATGGCCACTTCTTCCAGTGAAGTATTGCCTGCTCTTTCACCCAGCCCGTTAATGGTACATTCAATCTGCCGGGCACCGGCTATTACACCGGCAATAGAATTAGCAGTGGCCAGCCCGAGATCATTATGACAATGACAGGAAATGACAGCTTTGTCAATATTCGGAACATTATTGACTAAGTATGCGATCTTCTCGCCGTATTGCGAAGGCAGGCAGTAACCTGTGGTGTCAGGAATGTTCACTGTTGTGGCCCCGGCTTTTATCACGGCTTCTATTACTCTTGCCAGGTAGTCATTGTCAGTGCGGCCCGCATCTTCGGCATAAAACTCCACATCGTCGGTATAATGCCGGGCCCATTTTACACACTGTACAGCCCTTTCTAAAATTTCTTCTCTTGTTGAATTGAATTTTGCTTTGATGTGCAGGTCAGATGTACCGATACCCGTATGTATCCTCGGCCTTACGGCATACTTCAATGCCTGCGCTGCTACATCAATATCTTTTTGTACGGCACGGGTCAGTCCGCATACCGTTACATTTTTTACATGCCGGGCTATCTGGTTCACCGATTCAAAATCGCCGGGAGAGGAAATAGGAAATCCTGCTTCTATAATATCTACTCCCAGTGCTTCCAGTTTCAGCGCCAGTTTCAGTTTCTCTTTTGTATTCAGTTTGCAGCCCGGCACCTGTTCGCCGTCGCGGAGGGTAGTGTCGAATATAAAAACCTTGTTGCCTGTCATACTATTTAAAAGATTAGTGTGGGTATAAAAATGCAGGCTGCTTATTTTTGTACCAGTCCCGGCACATTACTTGGAAAAATATTGTTGGAGACGGCTATTGCTTGCTATAATTCATTCAATAAACAACCTGCGCAACTAAGTTACCTTTAGGTTAACGGCAGGAGAAAACAAACTGTGGCGGATTTTACACCCCGTAAAGAGGCTGTTTTCCGCTGAAACCCTTACCGGTACTGACTTTTAAACTTTTTTCATTACGATGCCCAACCGCTCCACGGATAGTCTTTTTCAGCTCATCAAGTCACTCGAAAAGAGTGAAAAGCGGAATTTCAAGCTGTACGTAAAACGCAACACCGATACGGCCGATCTCAAGATCATCCAGTTGTTTGATGCGCTGGACAAGATGAATGACTACGACGAGGCCCAGCTGCTCAAAAAAGCAAAGGGCATCAAAAAGCAGCAGTTGTCCAATATCAAGGCGCACCTGTACCGGCAGATCCTTTCCAGCCTGCGCCTCATCAAGGAAGAAGATAATATTGATATCCGCCTGCATGAGCAGATGGACCATGCCCGCATACTATATAATAAAGGCCTCTACCTGCAAAGCCTGAAGGTACTGGACAAACTAAAAGACACGGCCCGTTCTTACCAGCAGCTGACCTATTTGCAGCAGGCCTTGTTCTTTGAAAAAAAAATCGAGACACTCTACATCACCCGCAGCATGCAGGACAGGGCCGACAAACTGGCGGCAGAGGCCGATGCTGTGCATGCACAGCTTACCCTTGTCAACAAGCTGTCCAATCTTTCGTTGCAGCTCTACAGTTGGTACATACAGCATGGCCATGCACGGAATGAAAAAGACATCAAAAGCATCACTGCCTTTTTTGAAAAACAATTACCTGCGGATGCCCGGCAGGCCAAAGGCTTTTATGAAAAGCTTTACCAGTACCAGGCCTATGTGTGGTACGCTTTTATCCGGCAGGATTTTTTGCAGTACTACCGCTATTCGCAAAAATGGGTTGATCTGTTTGCTGCTTATCCCGGCCTGCTGCGGGTAGAAACCGCCAGCTATATCAAGGGCATGCACAACCTCATGGGGGCGCAGTTCAACCTGTTCAGGCATGAAAAGCTGGCCGGTACCATCCGCCAGTTTGAACAGTTTGTAAAGCAAAAGCACCTGGCCGAAAATGAGAACAACCGCATACTGGCTTACCAGTATCTCTATACGGCCCGTATCAATTTGTATTTTCTCCGCGGCACTTTTACCAAGGGGCTGCGCCTTGTTCCTTTTTTGGAAGATATGCTTCAGCAGTACAGCCTCTACCTTGACACACACCGGGTGCTGGTATTCTATTACAAGATCGCTTCGTTGTATTTCGGCAGTGGTGACAATGAAAAAGCCATTGATTACCTCCACCGCATCATCCACCAGAAGGGCGACCTGCGTACCGACCTGCAATGCTATGCCCGGCTGCTGCACCTCATTGCCCATTATGAGCTGGGCAATTTTGACCTGCTCGAATACCTCATTAAATCGGTGTACCGCTACATGGCCAAATTGGAAAACCTGAGTAAGGTGGAGGAGGAGATGTTTGCCTTCCTGCGCCGCTCCTTTAAGGTGGGGGCAGCCGCATTGAAACCCGAGTTTGAAAAACTGCTGGCCAAACTAAAGAAATACGAAGGCAACCCGCTGGAGGCAAGGGCCTTTGCCTACCTGGATGTGATCTCCTGGTTAGAGAGCAAGATCAGCGGTGTGCAGGTGCAGGATGTGATCAGGCAAAAATTTTTGTTGGGGAAAAGGGGGAGGTGACGAGCATGGTGTATAAACCTGCTGCGCTCTTCCCGGCGGCCGGCAATGGCTTCCCGGAGATGATTTTTGTGTTTCCTGCGACCGACAGCATCGTTCCGTACGCCGACAATTGACATCCCGGCAGTTTCTTTTGTCATCCCGGCAGTGCCAAAACCGTTCCGGAGAGTGACAGCGGCAGTCCCGAAGGTGACAATGGGCTTCCGGATGCTGACAATTGTCATCCCGGCAGCGACAATGGCTTTCCGGACGCTGACAATTGCCATCCCGGCAGTGACAAAACCGTTCCGGACGCTAACAATGGCCGTCCCGAAGGGTGCAACGGACTTTCCGTCAATGCATTATACAGTTCCGACCCTGAAAATGAGGAAAACAAAGTAAAGGGAAGAGAAAGTTGAGACAATATCTAAAAAGTAATGCTGGCAAGGGTTCTACCTTAGAAAAAGTTTTAAAGTTTTGTTGTGGAGTGATTTCCCACAAAGGCACAAAGGACACGAAGAAAAGATTTAACCACATCTGTCTACCAGCCTTTTTGTCTGAACCTGGATTGGGGGAGATTATTAGGATTGTGGGATGTGTCATTCCGGCCTTGAGCCGGAATCTTTTTCTTTTGTTGATAGCCGGTGGCGCAAGATATCTAATTGAAATGAGCAGTAATGCTTCGCAGGCGACAAGTCCCTCTACTGGTTTTCTTTAAGTTGAATGGCGTAACTGAGGAGACTAGTCGGGGAAGGAAATAAGCGGATGATTAAAAAAGAAAGTAAAAAATAAGAAACAGTATTAATGTTTCCACAATCCAAATCCAAAGAATTCGCTCTTTTAATACTAGTCGAATGATTAGGTAGAAAGTCCCCAGTATAAAGAAGGCCGGAATAAACATACCTCCAATTTGATTAGTCCACCTTTCAGTATGGTAAGGGTCGTTACGGAAGAATAGTCCTATAAAAAATGTAAGAGCTATCACGACGCTGAAAGGTGACAGGTAGTAAAAGAAATTTTTAAAGAATTGAGCAGTGGTCATAAATTGGAAATCAATGTCTCTCAGTTGCGCACAACGTTCGAGTATTTGCGAAGGCAGGGAATTCATTGATTGTCCAGCCCGGTACAAATGCCCATTTAAAAATATGTTGTTGAAGTTAGGAACTAAAAGCTGAAAATTGAACGTCGAGCCCGAACCGCTGCTGATGCCTGCACATAGCTGATGTTACAATGTCCAGCCCTGCTTTTGCAAATACTTTTGTTGGTGGCAGTTTTTCTATGTTCAAATAATCCGACAATCCAACTACAATTTCTCTTCACTAACTTGGTCAGGCTCTCCTGGATAAGTTCCCTTATTTAATGTCAAAGGCATTTCTGTCTGTTGATGATTATAATCTGCTATTATTTTTAATGGCACGGGTTGGTTTGTCGAAACTTTAAATTTTGCAATCCATAGAAATCCTTTTTGCTTGAAATTTATCTTCTTTGGAATACCATTGTCAGAATAGGTACAGTAGATTAAAGCATGCTTAAGTTTGAGTCTCCCTTTACTATTACCGACACTGTCCTGTTGTTGTAATGAAACTCGGATAATATAGTTATGAATGCTGTCTTTTTTCGTACTTAGTCTTTCAACACCGTATGCCCAATAGCATTTTGCACTTGGGAATGATTTCAGTGATTCAGGTACAGGAACTTCTTGAGCCGTTGCAATGTCAGAAATACACAAAAAAAAGATTAAGCATATAAGAAGCCCTTTCAGTTGTTCACCTCTTTGTCTTAGGGTTACTTTCGATATATTCTTTCTAACCATGTAATATAGGGTGTGTCGCACAAATTGCCACCAACACATAAATTTACGCCGTAGGAATTCAATTTTCAAAAATTACAAGTATTGAAAATCAATATTTTAATCTTACGCTTTTTGTATTGTTACGGCGTCAATACAAAAATAATAGCTTACCAACCGGCTTATCGATGCTGTATATCTATTCATCATTTAATATTCCCCAACAGGTACCGCAAAGAATAGCAAACCCGCAATATTGCTTTATCTTTATGCTATGACATACATCGTAAATCCAAAGAATAAAAAAGAAGCCAAAGTGCTGGAGACCATACTCAAGGGTTTATCCATCGGATTTTACTCAGAAGAAGAAGAGGATGCTGCCATCTTACATGCAATGGAAAAAGGCAGGAAGAGCCGTTTGCTTACGGCAGAAGAGAAAAAATCTTTTCTTAAGAAACTGAAATCAGCGAAATGAAAATTGAAATCCGCAAGTCGTTTGAGAAAGATGCGGATAAATTACCTGCTCCTTTCCAGCGGCAGCTTGCTCTTATAATCAGCCAAATGGAAAAGGCGGTTCAGCCATCGGAATTAGATAATTGCAAAAAACTTTCCGGGTATAAAAATGCCTTTCGGATAAGAATGGGGCATTATCGCATTGGTTTTTATTACGAAAACAAAATAGCGGAATTGGTTCGTATTCTTCACCGCAAAGAAATTTACCGGTACTTTCCTTGATAAGCCGAGTACTGTTGTCAATTAAATGCATCACCCTGCCAGGGCTTTTTGAATGTGAATAACTGCCGCAAAAATCCTCCCTCCAAATCCCCCCGGCTGCCTTACATTTGCCTCCCGATAGCTATCGGGATTGTTTTTAAAAATAGCTTCACCTACTTAATGCTTAATTCCCCCATCCCCGCCGTATTATTATTGGCCGACGGCACCATTCATCAAGGACAGGCTTTTGGCGCCATTGGCACCACTACCGGCGAGATTTGTTTTAACACCGGTATGACAGGCTACCAGGAAGTATTTACCGATCCCAGTTATTTCGGGCAGATACTTATTATGAACAGTGCCCATATCGGCAACTACGGGGTAAAGGATTTGGATGTGGAGAGTGATTCTGTAAAGATCAGCGGCCTGATAGGCCGAAACCTGGAAGACCAGTACAGCCGCAAAATGGCCAACGGCTCACTCAATGATTACCTGAAAGCCAACAAAATCGTTTCGATAGAAGGGGTAGACACCCGGGCACTGGTAGCCCATGTGCGCACCAAAGGCGCCATGAACTGTATCATCTCTTCCGAGACCACTGATATCGAAGTACTGAAAAAGAAACTGGCCGAAACACCCAATATGGACGGCCTGGAACTGGCGAGTAAGGTGAGCACCTCCGGCACTTATGAACTGGGCGATAAGAATGCTTCCATCCGCATTGCCGTAATGGATTACGGGGTGAAGAAAAACATCCTGCACTGCATGGTGGAGAGAGGGGCTTATGTAAAAGTATTTCCTGCCAAAACCCCGCTGGAAGAAGTGAAGCAGTTTCAGCCGCATGGTTATTTCATCTCCAACGGCCCCGGCGACCCGGCCCCGATGGATTATGCCATCAGCACGGTGAAGCAGATATTGAAAGAAGAGAAACCTTTGTTTGGTATTTGTCTCGGTCACCAGTTGCTGGCACTGGCCAATGATATTCCTACTTTCAAGATGCACCATGGTCACCGCGGCCTGAACCACCCGGTGAAGAACCTGGTAAGCGGCAGATCAGAGATCACTACCCAAAACCACGGCTTTGGTGTAGATCCTGAAGCGGTGAAAAAAGCGGATCATATCGAGATTACCCATGTGAACCTGAACGACCAGAGCATTGAAGGTATCCATGTTAAAGGCAAACCTGCCTTCTCCGTGCAGTACCATCCTGAAGCCACACCCGGCCCGCATGATAGCCGTTATCTGTTTGATCAGTTTATAGAACTGATTAAAGCACATCAGAATTAATGTCAATGACCCTGGTCATTCTTGCAGGTTACACGGTGTTATCTGTGCATTAATCTGCGTTATCTGTGGTTTTATTTTATATTCGAAGCATGAAAGTTGCCATCATCAACGGCCCCAATCTCAATTTGCTCGGCAAAAGAGAAACCGATATCTACGGCAATATGTCTTTTGAGCAATACCTCGATTCACTCCGAAAGAAATACACTGATGTTGAGATCAGCTATTTTCAAAGCAATGTAGAAGGTGAACTGATCAACGAACTGCA
>DEHX01000127.1:11365-17486 GCA_002352145.1 Chitinophagaceae bacterium UBA2789 | reverse complement strand
GGTCATCATAATGAATTGATCGAAATCGATGAAGGTGTCTACAAAAAGCTAACACAAATGCAGCAGATAGCCTGATGTATTACCTGGATATAAAAAAGGAATTCAGTATTATGTATTCAAAACCGAATTTTGGTAACTTAGGTAAACCCTTGCCAAATGCGTCTTATAATAATCACCTTCTTAATAGTATTTCACACTTTTGTAAATGCCCAATCTGTACGGCTGCTGTTCGCTGAACGCAAATATACCGACATTATAAAAGAGTATGGTAATAAAGAGTCGGATCTCGATGGTGAAGAAACTTATATGCTTGGATATAGTTATTTTCATTCAGGGAATGATGAAAAAACAATTATTGCTTTAGACAAAGCTTTGAAGAAAGGATTTGACGAACCTGTGGTTTACTTCTTTAAAGGCATTGCCTTTCGTTACCTTGATAAAATTCCTGAAGCTATGGAGGCATTTGATTCAGCATGCTTTCGTGACAATCAAAACCAGGAATATGCCTGTGAAAGAGCTTTCACATTATATTATATAAAAAAATATGACGAAGCTATTGCAGCATACGAGGAAGCAAAAAAACTGCCTAATACCTACCAGGCTCCCTGGTATATGATTCCGCATATTCTTTTGCTTCAAAAAAAAGATGATGAGGCCTTAATGGGCTTCTACAACGGCCTTTCCAACATATCAAAAGACAATCAGTTTTATTCCAGTTCCTTAATGGATATAGGCATGATACAAAATAGGCTGAAAAAAAACTATGGTAAAGCTATAGAAGCCTACTTGCAAATTCTTAAAGAAAACGGATTTGATTATGCAGCACTGGAAGGACTAATGTATGTTTCCTATAAATCAGGCAATAAACAAAAAGCTGACAGTATTTTTCTTATTCTTAAAAAAGCATTTGAAGAAAAGAAACTGCAGGGAAATATGATGAAATACAAAAGAGCAAAAATTGCAGAATTTGATATAGAAGGAAAAGAAGTATTTGTTTATAAAAGTTTTATTCCGCCTGCCAAAATGATTGATATCATCTATACCGGTTATGTGATGAGTAATGGAGGGGAAAAAATGGAAAGAATATTCCAGACGGAACAAACCATTCAGCTTACGGACAACTCACCAAAGCATATATTATGCGAAGTCTGGACCGATGGAAAAGGAAGATCAAATTACGGGGTTGGGTGGAAGAACGATGATTTTACTCCCGATGATTTTGTTGCCTTAATAAAAGAAGTACTGACAGGGAAAATTAAAGCCGCAGCAAGCACACGTTTAAAATAATGAGTAATTAACATTCATCAAGGATCCATTCTTATATATTTACATTTGCAGGGAATAATTCTTGCTCAATGCAACTAACAGAAGTCACAACACCCCAACTTGCCCGGGATTTTATCAGGGTAAATGTTGAATTATATAAAGACGACCCAAATTATTTCAGGCCACTGGATAAAGACATCAATGAAGTATTTGATGCAAGCAAAAACAAAGCTTTTCGTTTTGGAGAAGCGGTACGGTGGATATTAAAAAATGACCAGGGAAAATTAATTGGACGGATCGCCGCATTTGTCAACAAAAAATATAAAAACAAGGGTGATGATGTGCCGGTGGGAGGTATTGGTTTCTTTGACTGCATCAATGACCAGTTGGCTGCGGATATGCTCTTTGATGTAGCCAAACACTGGCTGATGCAAAAAGGGATGCAGGCAATGGACGGCCCCATCAATTTTGGCGAAAGGGACCGCTGGTGGGGATTGATCGTAGAAGGCTTTCAGCCCCCGCTTTATTGCATGAACTACAACAAACCCTACTACAAAGAACTGTTTGAACGCTACGGTTTCAAAAATTTTTTCAACCAAATATGTTTTGGCCTCGATCCTAAAAAAGAATTAAGTCAAAAAATACTGGACAGGCATGCACAACTGAAAGAAAATCCTGCCTTCCGGTCAAGTTATATCAATAAAAAACAGCTGGAGAAATTTGCAGCTGATTTTACCATCGTTTACAACAAGGCATGGGCCGGGCACGGCGGATTAAAAGAATTGAAAAAAGAACAGGTACTCACCATGTTTAAAAAAATGAAACCTGTAATGGACGAAAAACTGGTTTGGTTTGTATACCACAACCAGGACCCTATCGCCATTTTTGTAAACCTGCCCGACCTGAATCAGTGGTTTAAATACCTGAACGGCAAATTTGACCTCTGGCATAAGCTAAAGTTTCTCTGGATAAAGAAAACCCGGAAAAATCATCGCTTCACCGGTCTTGTTTTCGGCATTGTACCTGAATTCCAGGGCATGGGTGTAGATGCTTTTATTATCAATGAATCAAAATTCGTAATACAGCCCCAGACCGATTACACGGAGTACGAGATGCAGTGGATCGGCGAATTCAATCCCAAAATGATCAATGTAGTGGAAAACTTCGGCGATACGTTCCGGACCCGCAAACTTGTCACCTACAGGTATCTTTTTGACCAGACAAAAGAATTTAAACCCCACCCGGTTATTCTCTAAACTTATTCACAGAACCAATACTTTTTCCTGAAGCTATGCCGGGTTTCTTAAATTGCAGCCGGTATGGATAAATTCATTGTTTCGGCCCGTAAGTACAGACCCCAGACTTTTGATACAGTTGTTGGGCAATCACATATTACTACTACGCTTAAAAATGCAATCAAACACCAGCAACTGGCCCATGCCTTTTTATTCTGCGGTCCCCGGGGTGTGGGCAAAACCACCTGTGCCAGGATATTGGCCAAAACGATCAATTGCGAAAATCCGACTAAAGACGGCGAAGCCTGTGATAAATGCCAAAGCTGTAAATCATTCAGCGAAGGGGCTTCGATGAACTATTTTGAGCTGGATGCTGCTTCCAACAACTCAGTAGATAATATTCGTGACCTCGTTGACCAGGTTCGCTTTGTACCACAAACAGGCAAATACAAAGTATATGTGATTGACGAGGTGCATATGCTAAGTTCATCAGCTTTCAATGCATTTTTGAAAACATTGGAGGAACCTCCCTCCTATGCTATTTTTATCCTCGCCACTACAGAAAAGCATAAGATACTTCCAACCATCCTGAGCCGATGCCAGATATTTGATTTCAAACGGATTACTACCAACGATACCGTAGAGCATCTGCAGGAAATTTGTGAAAAAGAAGAAATAAAAGCCGACAAAGCAGCCCTGCAGGTAATTGCGCAAAAGAGTGAAGGCTGTATGAGAGATGCGCTGAGCATTTTGGACAAGATAGTCAGCTTTACCAACGGAGAGTTGAACTATGGTAACACCCTGGAACACCTGAATATCCTGGATGCAGAAGTTTACTTCAAGCTGCTGGATTGTATGGAGCAGCAGGATTTATCTGCCGCTTTGCTGCTTTATGATGAGATCAACCGCAAAGGATTTGAGGGGGATCTTGTGCTGAACGGCTTTGCCGAATTTATCCGAAACCTTTTGGTATGTAAAGATGAAAAGGCAGCCGGTCTGCTGGAAGTGGTGGAAAGTTTCAAAGACAAGTATATAACGACCGGTAAAAAAATATCAGCCGCTTTACTCATCAGTGCACTGAATATTCTCAACGACGCAGAGTTGAATTACAAAGCCGCCCGCAACAAAAGGCTGCATGTAGAACTGGCATTAATTAAACTATGCTACCTGCAGCAGGCTATTGAATTAACAGCAGATGGAAATGCTGTAAGTAAAAAAAAACGGGTTGATGCCGTAAAACCGGTAGCATTTCGTTCTATAAATCCTTTTATACCGGTTACAGCAGAAAATAATACTGGCGATACTGAAAATAGTGCCAAACTGGTAATAGAAACTCCTTCTCTTTCTTCAGTTCAAGAACCAGTTCCCGGTTACAGGCAAACAGGAACCCCGCCCGACCAGCAAGGTGGAAGTAACGAGCAACCAGGAACAAGTAACCAGTTGACGGCCACCGGTAAAAAACTAACAGCCCTCAACAAGATTCGTCAGCAATACCAGAATAATGGCAACAATGGAAATACCGTCAACCATCCGTTGCAACTGGAGGAACTGCAAAAAGCCTGGGCCGATTATGTAGTAAAACTGAAAGATGCTAAAAACCCCGCAGCTCAGCCTTTTGAGCTGGCCGTACTTCGTATCCGGGATGAGAATAGCTTTGAAGCGATCACTGCCAATTCTATCGAAAAGCAGTTCATTGAACAGGACAGGAATAAGTTATTTGTATATCTGCGGGAACGTTTACAAAACCGGCTGCTGCAATTCAGTGTAACGGTAGAAGAGAAAGCAGAGAACAGGCCTGTTATAGAAATACCCCTTAGTTCGTCAGAACAATACAACAAAATGGTAGAGCTATATCCGTTGGTTAAGGAATTAAAAGACAAGCTAAACCTTACACTGGACTATTGACCCTTTGTATTTACCGGCCTATAGTTTATGAAGGGCAGTATTGGTCATTTTACCTTAATTTCGGCCAAAATTTTAAGGCATATGGCCGAAGTGATATTGATGCCCCGCCTCAGCGATACCATGACCGAAGGAGTTATTGCTGCCTGGCATAAAAAAGTGGGAGATACGGTAAAAAAAGGTGACTTGTTGGCTGAGATCGAAACAGATAAAGCCACTATGGAACTGGAAAGCTATAAAGACGGTACCCTTTTACATGTTGGTATTGACAAAGGTGGCAAACTGCAGGTAGATGATCTGCTGGCCATAGTAGGTGCCCCGGGTGAAGACATTTCTGCTTTACTGGGAAGCACTAAAACGGCGACGAAAAAAGAAGAACCTGCGCAAACTCCTTCTCCATCTGCAACCGCTTCTACCCCAGCCACAACACAAGCCCTCGATATTTCAAAAATGGATGAAGTGGTGTTGATGCCGCGATTAAGCGATACGATGGAAGTGGGTGTTATTGCCGCCTGGCATAAGAATGTAGGAGATACGGTGAAAAAAGGTGAAGTGTTGGCTGAGATCGAAACAGATAAAGCCACCATGGAGTTAGAGAGCTACAAGAATGGAACGCTATTGCACATTGGTGCACAGAAAGGTGAAAAGATACCGGTAAACGGTTTGCTTTGTATTATTGGTGAAAAAGGGAAAGTGGATGTAGATGCAATTGTAGCGGCCGTAAATGCCGGCATGGTAACAACAAACGCTGCCGCAACACCCGATGATTCCCAGCCTGCTTTAGCTGAGGCATCAACTACAACAGCCGTCACTACCCAACCAGCCACAGCCTCTTCTGAAAATGGAAGAGTAAAAGCTTCTCCGCTTGCTAAAAAATTGGCGGCAGAAAAAGGTATTGATATCAGCACCGTTTCCGGAAGCGGAGATGGTGGTCGTATTATAAAAGCAGATATCGACAAATATAAACCTTCTGCAACAGCGGCACCCGCTGCAAAAGCACCTGCGTTTACAGTTACCGGCCAGGAAGGTTATACCGATATTCCCAACTCGCAAATGCGCAATGTTATTGCAAAGCGGTTGGGAGAAAGCAAGTTCAGCGCCCCGCATTTTTATCTCACCATGGAAATCAATATGGATAATGCGATGGTAGCAAGAGCTCAGTTGAATGAACTGAGTCCTGTTAAAATCAGCTTTAATGATATGGTGGTAAAGGCTGTGGCGTTGGCGCTTCGCCAGCATCCAGCCATTAATTCCTCATGGCTGGGTGATAAAATACGTCGCTACAGCCATATTCATATTGGTATTGCCGTTGCGATTGAAGATGGGCTGATCGTTCCTGTAGTTAGGTTTGCTGATCAAAAAACATTGCCACAGATCGCTGCTGAAAGTAAAGAACTGGCAGGTAAAGCAAAGAACAAAAAACTACAGCCTAATGAATTTACCGGCAACACATTCACTATCTCCAACCTTGGTATGATGGATATAGACGAATTCACAGCAATCATCAATCCTCCTGACAGCTGTATAATGGCAGTTGGAAGAATTAAAGAAGTAGTGGTAAGAAAGGGTGATGGCTTTGGCGTAAGCAATGTAATGAAAGTAACACTCAGCTGTGATCACCGCAGTGTGGATGGAGCATCGGGTGCAGCATTCCTGCAAACATTCAAGAAGTACCTGGAGAACCCGATTACCATGTTATTATAAGTAAGATTACCCGT
>DEHX01000127.1:0-11334 GCA_002352145.1 Chitinophagaceae bacterium UBA2789 | reverse complement strand
AAATGGGTTTTCCTGGCAAACGCTGTTTTTTGTTACAGGTATTTCTTTTGTACTATTCAGCCTTGTATTAAAATTCCTCGACGGAGCTCATTCCGTTCCCATGTTATGGATAGGTGCAATATCGCTTTCCTTAGGCTTAATAATTTGGGCTATTGATATGGCTATCCGAACACCTGTTCGCAAGAACGGAAAATATAGTTCCTGATTTAACTCCCGGAAATATTCAGCAATACCAATTTTCCATCCATCGTTGATACCACCAATTGGCTTTTGCTCAAAACTCTTACTGTATTTACCATGGAGTTATCAATTTTATGCGCCCAAACAACTTTCTTTTCAGTTGGGTCGATACAGTAGACTACGCCGCTTTTTGTTCCAAAGAATACATGACCATCCTTTTCGATCAGCATGGAAGGAACATGTTCATAACCAAAACCTGCATGAAGTTTCCATGCAGCTGACTGCTGTTCCCGGCTGGCGGCATAGGCAACAATGGTGTCCTGCATACTTTTTCCATAGATCCATTTACCATCTGCCGAAATACCAATCGACTCCCGCACACCCCCATCCTTGCTTCTCCATAATGTTTTACCATTTACAGCATCTATGGCAGAAACCACCCTGTCAGGAGCCATTACATAGATGATATTGTCTGATGCAACAGGAATACAGGAAGCCGGTGAATAATTGCGGACAGAAGAACCATTATTCCATTTCCAGAGCAGGTTACCATTAGAACGGTTTAAGGCATACAAATGACGGTCCCAGGCACCAAACACAATTTTGTCCTGGTATAAAAGAGGAGTGCTGACAACCGGACCTTCCAACCCCGCAAACTTCCAGATCAACTGACCATTTTTACTGCTTAGTGCCAGGTAAGAATGATCGCTTCCTCCTATAAAAACGGTATCACCATTGATGACCGGAGAACCCAGTACGGAAGCGGCAGTCTTATATTTCCATATCAATTTCCCTTTGTTTACATCAACACAATAAACATTTCCGTCACCAGAACCAAACACCAGTTTGCCGTTTGCAACCGCTGGTGATGAAAAAATTGACCCTTCAGTTCTGAACTTCCATAAAGGCTTTCCGTCTTTGAGTGAGAAACAACTCATCACCCCATTCTGGTTACCAACAAACACTCTTTCATTGGCCACTGCAGGCGTAGAAATGATATTGGCATCAGATGAAAACTCCCATGCCTTTTTTACCTGGCCATATTTATCATTGATTGAATAATCAGGTCTTGGAAACTTTTTTTCTTGTTCGTAATTTCTTGATTCAATTTTAACACCTGTCCATTTTCTCTCATTTCCGGAAACAGGTCTTCTCACTGTAAAAAGAATGGAGTCATTTCTTACATCTACCAGGTTGTAACCGCCTTCATTGTCTTTAGCCCGAAGATTAGAACGGCCCATTACGCCGGGAATATCTTCAAAATTCATTGCTTTATTTGCATGACCATGTCCGCAAAGTATAGCCCATGTATTGTGTTTACGCAATCTGTCTGTTATTTCATACCAGTTATCCAAACCCTTATCAATCGGGTAATGATTTAAAAATATCACTGGCTGGTTCTTCTTAACTTTTTTCAGCTCTTTATCCAGCCAGTTTACCGCATCTCTTGGCACATGCCCGTCACTCATTCTTACATAAGGACCGGATGCACATCCTAAAAATTTTATGCCATTGAATTCAAAACAGAATTTGTCATAACCAAATACAGTGGTGAACATCACCCCGCCGCTTTCGCTCCAACCGGTATCATGATTACCCGGGATAATATACCAGGGGATATCCAGGCTATCTAATATTTGCCTGGCCAGTTTGATTTCTTCATTGGTGCCCAACTCGGTTATATCACCTGTCAGTACGACAAAAGCAACATCACTCATGGCATTGATATCCCTGACCGTTCTGCGAAGGTCTTCTTCGGCAGAGCCGTTAGGCGATCCTATATGGGTATCCGAAATGAAAGCAAACCGAAAAGATTTTACCTGCGAAAAGGCGGTAAGGGAAAAGCCCAGCAGGAAAAGGAGAAAATATTTCTTCATACGGCAAGTTAATAATTAGGTGCATTTTCCAGTATTTTCTGTCTCATTAAATGACGAATAGTTGCCGTAGTAAGCAGCAGATTTCCCGGATTCCTTAATTTCGGTACTGCAACCTTAACTACAGATTATGATACTATTAGATATATCGTCCTGGTGGCAGGCGTTAACCTCAATGGAGAAAATATTCTGGGGTATCTCCCTGCTTTTTTCTGCACTTTTTTTAATTCAATTGGTTTTATCATTTATCGCCGGCGACGGTGATAGTTCATTAGGTGATGCTGATGAATATATCAGTGGTGATGAAGGAATGGGCCATCAGTTCTTTACCATCAAAAACCTGATAGCTTTTTTCACCATATTCGGTTGGACGGGTATTGCATGCCTAAAAGGAGGTATGAGTAAGGGAATTGCCATAGCTATAGCTGTGCTGGCAGGTTCATTGGTAGTGATCATAATGGCATTTCTATTTAAAAGTATGAGCAAACTGAAACAAAGCGGAACATTACAAATAAAGAATGCTGTTGGGCTTATCGCAGAAACATACCTGTTTATCCCTCCCAAAAGGGGAGGTTTTGGCAAAGTGCATGTGAAGGTACAGGGATCATTACACGAACTACAGGCCATTACAGATGATGAAGAACAGATTGCTACAGGTAAACTGGTAAAAATTACTGCTGTGATCAATGATGCTGTACTTCTTGTAACATCCAAACTTTCTTAATCAACCTTAATCTTATAAATCATGGCTGAGAATTTATTACTCGTTGTCGCGGCGGCGATACTTTTCTTTTTCATTCTTGTATATTCCATGTTTCGGCGCTATAAGCGTTGCCCGTCAGACAGGATACTGGTNNATTCAGGACTATTCATTTTTAGACCTCACCCCCATTTCCATTGAAGTCAATCTGACCAGTGCATTGAGCAAGCAAAATATCCGTGTGGATGTTCCTTCCCGCTTTACTGTTGGTATTTCCACAGAACCGGCGGTAATGCAAAACGCCGCAGAAAGATTGTTGGGCATGCAGCGACCGCAGATTCATGACCTGGCAAAAGACATTATCCTTGGCCAGATGCGTTTGGTGGTAGCCATGATGGATATTGAAGAGATTAACAACAACCGGGATAAATTTCTGGCCAATATTGCTTCCAATGTAGAAGCGGAGTTGAACAAGATCGGTTTGAAGATGATCAACGTAAACGTTACCGATATCAAAGATGAAAGTGGTTATATAGATGCGCTGGGTAAAGAAGCAGCAGCCAAAGCCATCAACGAAGCAAAGATCCGGGTTGCCGAGCAAGAAAGAACAGGTGACATTGGAAAAACAACTGCCGAAAAAGAAAGAGACATTAAAGTAGCTGAGACACAGCGGGACCGTGATATAAATGTAGCACTTGCCCTTAAAGAGAAAGAGATCCAGATTGCCGGCGCCAACCGTGATGAGAATATTGGTAAAGCAGAAGCGGAAAGAGATACAAGAGTTAAAATGGCAGAAGCTAATGCTATAGCCGTACAGGGTGAAAACCTTTCAAAAATTGAAATTGCCAACTCCGATGCCGCTAGAAGGGAAAGAGAAGCAGAGGCTTTAAAGAAAGCGATAGCTGCAGAAAAAGTGCAGGCAGCCAGGGCCCTGGAAGAAGCTTATCTCGCCGAACAAAAGGCTGAAAATGCCCGTGCAGAAAGAGACCGGGCTTCTCAAAATGCCACCATTGTAGTAGCTGCTGATATTCAAAAACAAAAATTGATCATCGAAGCACAGGCTGCTGCTGAACAGCTAAGGGAAAAAGCAAAAGGTGAGGCAGATGCCATCTTTGCCAAACTGGAAGCCGAAGCAAGAGGTATGTATGAAATTCTCACCAAACAAGCCGAAGGTTTGGAACGTATTGTAAAATCAGCAGGCAATAATCCAAAGGATGCCGTGTTGCTGCTTATAGCCGACAAATTACCTGAACTGGTGAAAATGCAGACCGAAGCCATCAAGAATATCAAAATTGATAAAGTAACCGTTTGGGATGGCGGCGGACAGGGTGCCGATGGCAAGGGATCCACCGCAAATTTTATGAGTGGTCTTTACAAAGCTGTACCACCGCTAAAAGATATTTTTGACATGGCCGGTATGGATCTGCCCACTTATCTTGGCAAGAAAAAGGAAGAGGCAGCAGTAGAGGTGAAAGCTGAGGAAGTAAAAGAGGAAAAAAAGAAGTAAAGCTTTTTCATGAAATGTTTTGAATGAAAAAAATCACCATTCTTTTAAGCATTTTTTTTATTTATACAACTGTTTTTGCACAAAAAGGTAAATCAGGCAATATTTCTTATTACGTTTTTGACGCCGCATGGAAACCTTGTAATACTGATGATGCCGTTTACTTTGCCATTCTTGAAAAGCTTAATGATACTGCATGGCAATGGAAGAACTATCTTTTCTCCGGACCATTGCTGAGTGTGGAAACCTATAAAGACGAAGATGGCACAATTCCGCATGGTTATTTCGCCTGGTTTGATTCGAACGGTAATATAGATTCTTCAGGCGAAACTTTTGGAGGAAGAAAACATGGCAGCTGGTATTATTTTACTGACTCACTTTCTGTCTGGCAAACCGAAAAATACGAGAATGGCATTTTATCTGAACGAAAAGACAGTATTTTATTACGCAATGAAAAAAGAAGTAATGATTCCATTGGGTATTTACCGGGTGATAAGGAAGCTGTCTTTAAAGGTGGTACAAATGCCTGGATTAAGTATCTGCAAAATAATATAAAAATCCCCGGCAGGGCTGAGAAAATGGGTAAATCCGGAACAGTTAAAATCTTCTTTATGGTCGACAGTGATGGGTCCTTAAAAGATTTACGATTATATAAGTCAGTTGAATACTCACTGGATGAAGAAGCTTTACGTCTAATCCGTAAGTCTCCAAAATGGGAACCCGCCCGGCAAATGGATAAACCTGTCAAAGCTTATCGGATTCAACCCATTACAATTGTATTCTAAATATATTTTCAATAAATTTTGAAAATACAATATTTACACCATAGCTTTGTGCCATGAAACTCACCGAAGCCAAACAACAATTCATCAGCAGCTGGGGTGCCTTCGGCACCAACTGGGGCATCAACCGCACTATGGCACAGATACATGCCTTATTACTGGTGAATCCCGATCCGCTTACCCAGGATGATATCATGGAAGAACTGAATATCAGCCGGGGCAATACGAATATGAATATCCGGGAACTCATCAACTGGGGCCTGGTAGAACGGGTATTGCTTACCGGGGAAAGAAAAGAATACTTCACCGCCGAAAAAGATATCTGGAAAGTAGTAAAGCAGATCGTAAAAGAAAGAAAAAAAAGGGAACTGGAACCNNTGGTTCATCGGTTCCCTGATGAAGCTCTTTAAATAGCCCTATTTGATAAAGCCGGAATACCGGCTTTTAATTTTGAATTATTTTTCAATTTTTTCTGAAAATAAAAAATATGAAACTGCTAAAACTTACCGACCTCGTACTGCAACTATTAATAACCATTAGTGGTATTGTTTTGGGCATTATAAAGGATGATATACAAATACTATTGTACCTCTACTTTATCCTGGGTGGTTGGCAACTGGCTAGTTATCTGACCCATTACCTCACCGGAGTAAGCTGGGCCAATAGAGTGGAAAGAAGCCAATATGGCCATACAGTTTTATGGGTAGCGGTAGTTGGAGTACTTTGCTACTTGCTTTTACTTGCCGATTTACCGTTCATAGCTTTCTACCTGCTGGCAATGGTAATCATTTCTCCGGTGATGGCCTGTTGGTATTTTGTGATTGGTCTTGCTGAATGGAGAACCATACGGCACAGGGAATTAATTCATCTTAAGTAAAGAATAATTTAGTTTTACCTGATGAAAGCAAAAACCACTCTTGTTCTTGGCGCATCCGATAATCCATCCCGTTACAGTTACCTGGCTATTAAACGCCTTCGTAATCATGGGCACCCGGTTTTCGCTATCGGCCGGAAACACAGCTTCGTGGATGATACAGAGATAATGACAGAAAAAAAACAACTGGAAGGTATTGATACAGTAACACTTTATTTAAATCCGCAACACCAGCAGGACTACTATAATTATATATTATCACTGCATCCAAAAAGGATCATCTTCAACCCGGGAGCAGAAAATGATGAGCTGGCAGAACTGGCAACATTAAAAGGGATACAAACAATTGACGCCTGCACACTGGTTATGTTAAGTACAAACCAATACTAATAGTAGATAAACACTTAGTCACTTCGAAGTTTTACGATTTTGGTCGTGTACTAGCCCTCGATCTTGTCTGAATATTTTCTTTTTGCTTGGATTCAGCTATTTTTTTCACAAATCTTTACATCCCGTCCCCCCTGAAAACTGCAACCGCCAAATCCAGGTTGCCGAACAATATCCTGTTGACTTATAAAAAAAGTTGAAATGAAAAACCGTTCATTCATCGCACTATGCGTTAGTGCCCTCATTTTTAATGTACAACTCCTCGCACAAAACCAGGATGTACCATTAAATGAACCTGATTACAACAAGCCTTTGTTGTTCAGAAGTTTTCCCGACAGCATTCCGGTAAACATTGCCAGTTTTGACAGAGCTGTTTCTTTTTCCCAGGGTGAAGACGTATCAGTGAATATCTCTGATAATGTTCATTTTCCCTTCCCGGGAAAAGTAATGTCAATCGCCAGCAAATATGGCAACAGCATCCAGAGTGTTGTTATTAAATCCAATGTATATGATGGCGCTGGTCTTACCATTTCGAAAGTAACAGACAGCAACGGTAATATTTTCTATACAGGCCGCATTGTAAGTATGAAAAGCGGTGATTTGTTTGAGCTGGTAAAGACCGAGAGCGGCTATTTCCTGGTAAAAAGAAAATTTTATGACCTTATAAATGAATAACTGACCCGTTTTTGATCCCGTATCCTTTAGTACCTATTGAAAAACATTTTAAAATCCGCCTTTGTTATGAAAAACTATTTACAATCCTGCCTTATGGCGCTGTTCCTGTTCGGTGCAGTGAAGTCCAATGCACAGGTACCTGTATATAGCAGTTTGCCGTCAGCAACAGCCGTCGTCTTCCTTGATTTTGACGGGCATACAGTAAACGGTACCAGTTGGAACTATGCAGGTCCGATCTATTGCGGTGCTTCAGGTATGAACAGTACCCAGATCACCGAAGTATTTAACCGGGTAGCTGAGGATTACAGGCCCTTTAATGTGAATGTAACCACAGATTCTACTAAATACCTCGCTGCTCCTGCCAACCGGCGTATGAGGGTGATCCTCACTGTCAGTTACGAATGGTATGGCGCTGCTGGTGGAGTAGCTTTTGTAAACTCCTTTACTTGGGGTGATGATACTCCTTGTTTTGTGTTCACTTCATTGCTGAACTACAATACAAAGAATATCTCCGAAGCTTCTTCGCATGAAGCGGGACATACATTAGGCCTGTATCACCAGGCCCGTTATGATGCCAACTGTGTGAAGCAATCTGATTATCACTCCGGTGCCGGTGCTGGTGAAATTGGCTGGGCTCCTATCATGGGAGTAGGCTATTACCAAAACCTTACCCTTTGGAACAGTGGCCCCAATCCTTATGGCTGTAATAATATTCAGAACGACCTTACTGTTATCACAACTAATAATGGTTTTAGCTTCAGAACGGATGATCATACTGCATCATTCCCGACAGCAACCAACGCTACGTTTGTAAATAACCAGTTTACCGTAAGTGGTGTAATCACACAAAACACCGACCAGGATCTTTTTAGGTTTACAAAACCAACAGCAGGCAGGTTCCAGCTCAGCGCCATTCCTTATAATGTAGGTACCGGCAACTCCGGTTCTAACCTTGACCTGCAGATTACCTTATTTGATGGTGCACAAAACCAGATCAGTGTTTATAATCCCGGTACTTTGCTCAGCTCTGTAATTGATACTTTACTGAATGCCGGTACATATTACCTGAGAGTGGAAGGAAAAGGAAACATGTATGCGCCTAACTATGCCAGCCTTGGCTCCTATTCACTGCAGGGCAGCCTTACTGCAGGCGGTACACTGCCTTTAAGAAGACTGGAACTTACCGGTGAACTGAATGGTGACAAACACCGGCTGAACTGGCTGATAGATGCTGATGAGCAGGTGGTAGAACAAGTACTGGAAGTGGCTACGGATGGCCGCAACTTCAGCCCGGTAGTTAATCCGGGAAATAGTGACCGCACATTTATGTACAGGCCTTATGTAAGCACCTCTGCGCAATACCGGGTATTTGTAACATTTGATAATGGCAAATCCTATTATTCCAATGTGGTTACATTGAAAGGCACCGGCACTGTGGAGAAACCAAGACTGGTGACCAACCTGGTCAGTAATAACCTGATCACCGTAACAAGCCCGGGTGTGTTTGGCTATACAGTGGTGGATATGAATGGCAAGGTAACCGCCAGGGGACAACTGACAAACGGCCTGAATAATATCCCGGCCTCTTTCATGAACGGTGGAATGTACATCATCCGCTTTGTGAATGGCAACGAGCAATGGACTGACAAATTCGTTAAACAATAAACCTTTCCCCCCTTCTGTTTACAGAAGGTTAATCCGTGCCCTTTTGTAGTTAAGAGGTTTTCCTGTAACTTAGGAAAACCTCTTTTCATATGCGTTGGAGAAAATTTAATGGCGACCCTATTGATTTGCCCATCAAGGAAGCTGTTGAAAATGCCATCAAACGGGAAACAGAAAAAGGCTTCCGTTTGAAAGTATGCATCGGCACCGACTCACAGGTAAAAGGCCAGGAAACAGAGTTTGCCACAGTCATCGTTTTTCTGAGAGAAGGACATGGCGGTTTCATGTTCATTCACAATGAAAAAACCCGCCAGCAGTTTACTATCAAAGAACGAATGCTGATGGAAGTGGCTAAGAGCATTGAAATTGCTTATGAGCTCTGCAACCTGTTTACCGTGTATGATGTAGATATGGAAGTGCATGCCGACATCAACACCAATCCCAACTTCAAGAGCAATGATGCCCTGAAGGAAGCCATGGGTTATATCCTGGGTATGGGTTTTGCCTTCAAAGCAAAACCAGAAGCCTTTGCCAGCAGCAGCTGTGCAAACAAAATTGTGAACTGATTTTTAACGGCTGCAGGCCGTACATGCGGGAAGAAATTCCTGCACATAGCTTTGTCACCCCTGCTTTTTCCTTCTCTTCATCAATCCCATTACCAATAACGCCAGGAATGCTGCGCCAATCGCCAGTCTTGTGATGGCTGCGCTGCGCTGGCGGTCTTTATTTTCTTTTTGAATCTCCAGTAACTGGTCAACGTTATTCTGAATATTGATGGCTACCTGCTGACTGTCTATCTTTTTGGCAATGCTGTCTTTAAATCGCTGAATTTTTTGTGCTACTGAATCTTTATTCAGCATTTGTTGCTTTATATCTCCCTTACGGATTTTATCAGTAGCCTGGGCATCCACAAACAATGGCAAAATGAGCAGCAATGAAATCAAAAATCGTTTCATCCAATAAATTTAAAGGAGCAAAAGTGAACTATTTTACAGAAGGCAAACCGGCAGCTGGGATAACCGGGTCTTGTTGTACAAGGAAACGGGCATTTTGGGCCTGAACACCGCTGTACATTTTCTCAATTTTCTTACTGTCTTCCTGTGCGAGGGAGAAAGTAACGAGTACCATAATAAATAGTACTACAACAATATTTCGTTCGGATAAGATGGTTTTCATGAAAAGTCCAGTAGTTGGGTGCAAATTAGGTGAAAATATTCAACAAAAAATACCACAAATGGGGTAAAACAATCTAAGCCTTTGAAACCCCGGCATTAAAGTCCCGGATATAATTCAATAAAAGATCCCTGCCCTCCCTAGTTAGCGCCGATGTTACAAAATATGGCGGGTATTCTTCCCAGTTATCCGCTAATGCCGTTAGAAAAGCCGCCACATTTCGTTTGGTAGCCCCGGGCTTGTTTTTATCCGCCTTGGTAAAAACCAGTACAAAAGGCACCTGCCACTCCCCCAACTGGTTGATGAATTCAATATCTATTTTCTGCGGCTCATGCCGGCTGTCGATCAGCACAAACAAACAAACGAGGTTTTCCCGTTTCCGGATGTACGACTCAATCATATTCCCCCAGTTGTTCCTTGATTTCTGCGACACTTTCGCATAACCATAACCGGGCAGGTCTACCAGGTACCATTTTTTTTTGTCGGAAGAAACCACTTCAAAATGGTTGATCAGTTGTGTTTTTCCCGGTGTGGCAGATATCTTGGCCAGTCCCTTCTTATTAGTCAGCATATTGATCAATGAAGACTTGCCCACATTACTGCGGCCGATAAAGGCATACTCCTGCTTATCCGCCGGCGGGCACTGCTTCCAGCCGGGACTGCTCACAATATATTTTGCAGAAATTATTTCCATGAAGGCCGCAAGATAAAGGAAACTTACCGCTATAAAACTTTCAACAAGTGACCAGAAACCAGCAACCAGCGCTACCTTTGCCCCCCATGTCCCAATCATTGCCCCACGACCATATTACCCCGTTCAAAGAATCGGAAAAAGGCAAAAAAGAACAGGTGGCCGAAATGTTTGACAAAATAGCCGGCCGTTATGATGTAATGAACCGCCTGCTCTCGGCCCGTATTGATCTTCGCTGGCGCAAAAAGGCCATCCGGATGTTGAAAAAAGAGAATCCAAAGCACATTTTGGATGTGGCTACTGGCACGGCAGATATGGCCATTATGACCTGCAGGCTGCTGAATCCCGACCGGGTGGATGGAATCGATATTTCGGAAGGCATGCTCGACCTTGGCAGAAAAAAGATTGAAAAAGAAGGCCTTGCAGGAAAAATCCACTTACACACCGGTGATTCAGAAACAATAAAATTCGCTGATAATACGTTTGATGCGGTAATGGTGGCATTTGGTGTACGGAACTTTGAAAACCTGGAAAAAGGCCTTGAAGAGATGAGAAGAGTGTTGAAACCCGGTGGCCGGCTGATCGTACTGGAATTTTCAAAACCGCGGCGCAGAGCGGTCAAGAGTTTATATAACCTGTACATGGGTATTGTGGCCCCGCAGGTGGCCCGCTGGCTCAGGCAGAATAAAGAAGCGTATCAATACCTGAATGAGTCTGCCAATGCGTTTCCGGACCGCCATTTATTTACTGACATTTTAAACAAAGTGGGATACACCGATACCGGTTTTGAACCGCTTACCTTAGGAATATGCTGCATTTACTCCGGAAGAAA
>DEHX01000092.1:11629-15424 GCA_002352145.1 Chitinophagaceae bacterium UBA2789 | reverse complement strand
CGGCCATCATGCATATAATTGGAAGAAATATAAGTATTGCGCAGGGTAGGCACTTTGAATTTCAATGAATCTTCCTTTTTGCCTGTAATTCTCATCCGGCCGTAATCTTTCAGAAAGCCGTCTACCGGCAAACCGATATTGCGAAAACTATAATCAGTAAACAAAGGTTCTGGATGGCAGGTGGCACATTTGGCTTTATACAACTGGTAGCCGGATTCTTCCTGTGCCGTGAAGGTAGCCGTTCCCTTTTTATAGCGGTCATATTTTGAATTTGCCGACATCAAGTAGCCGGTGAATTGTGCCAATGCTTTAAGGATAAATTCCGGGCGGATAAAAGGTGAGCCAAAAACTGTTTTAAATTGTTCTTTGTAGTAAGGGTCATCTTTTATTTTATTGATTATACCTGCATAGCTTTCACCCATTTCAATATGTCCATTAATCGGTTGGGCCGCCGCATCGGTCAGGCGGGTGAATTCGCCATCCCAGTGCAGGTAGGGGCTCCAGGCAAGATTGAATAAAACCGGTGCATTGCGTAAGGTGTGAGAGTCAAACACCCCGTGACTCCGGTCATGTTCAAAAGTGCCGAAGCCTGCTTTCTGTTCATGGCAGGAAGAGCAGGGATGCAGGTTGTCTATCGACAAACGACCATCGTAAAAAAGTTTTCTTCCAAGCTCAAAACCTTCTTTGCTCAAAGGATTATCATTGAAACGGTAGTTGGGCTGCGGAAATCCTTCGGGTATCTCCTGCTGCATTAATTGAAGGCCGTTGGTTTTTTGTTCTTTACGGCAGGCGCCAATCAGCCATGAAAAAGTAATGGTAAAAGTGACAAGAGAGAGTATAGTAAGAGTTGTCTTCCGCACAGGGTAAATTGAATAACTAAGTTACAGCAAGTTATAGGTCTAATAATCACCCGGTTTGAATTTTTGCCTCCCCGATTTGATCTCGGCGTTTCTCTTTTTCCATTCCAGTCTTTTTTCTTTAGACACTTTACTGGCTTTTGTGGCAATGCGTGGTTTTTTGGGTGTAAGGGCTTTGGTGATTAATTCGTTTATTTTTTCAACAGCCTCTTCTTTATTGGCCAGCTGGGTACGGTGTGTTTGGGATTTTACCTGTAAATAGCCTTCAGTATTGATCCTGTTGCTGAGTTTTTCTTTTATTAAAGTTTTTTGTACATCAGACAGCAGTTGCGATGATTCAATATGCAAGGATGCAATGACGGCTGTCTCCACTTTATTTACATTCTGTCCGCCCTTGCCTCCGCTGCGTGTTGTTTGAAACGATATTTCTTTGCTTACATTGATCATGGCTGATTAATCGTTACTGGTTCCGCTATAAAGATAGAATCATTCCTTCATCGGAGCTATCTTTACCAGTAACAAATAACCAATAACCAGCATCAATTATGCGAGCCGTCATTCAAAGAGTATCGAAAGCCAGTGTAACCATTGATGGGAAAATCCATTCACAGATTGGATGGGGGTTGCTTGTGCTGTTGGGAATCGAAGATGCTGACACTGCTGAAGATATCGGATGGCTAAGCAATAAGATCGTTAACCTCCGCATTTTTGACGATGCCGGTGGTGTAATGAATGAATCGATAAAAGATAAAAACGGTGATATCATTTTGGTCAGCCAGTTTACCCTGCATGCTTCTACCAAAAAAGGAAACCGGCCTTCTTATATCAAAGCAAGCAAGCCGGATATGGCTGTTCCTTTATATGAGAAAATGATTGAGCAATTGTCAGCAGACCTTGGAAAAAATATTGGTACCGGTGAATTTGGCGCTGATATGAAAGTGGAATTAGTAAATGACGGACCGGTAACAATAGTTATAGATACTAAGAATAAAGAATAGAGTAAGAGATTAATGAGTTCAAAAAGGTAAGATAGAAGTGTCTTTAGGTAAAGGGAGAACGCCTCAAAATTGGCTATAGTACGCCAATTTTTTCTGTATATATTTTACCGTTTGTCAAACCTATCATTAAGTAAAAGGCCTTTCGGTAAACCGGTATATCAATAGTAAATGAGGTATTGTTAATTTTTTTCTGCTCAACCACCCTGTTTCCATCTGTTGTCCATACCATAACATTACTAATCGTCTTACTGCTTTTGATGGTAAGCTGACGGCCGGATGTAATTACTTTGTAAGGCTTTGTCTCTTTTTTGGAAGATTGTGCCTGAAGGGAAAAGAATGATACCGTAAATAAAATAACGGTTACCAGCCTGGATACAGACTTCATTATAGCATACATTTTAATTTTTTAAAGGAATTGGTTTGGGTTTTCATTGGGGACGGGAGATGGGAAACAACAAGAATCATGCTAAATTGCAGTGATCAATTAAAAGTTTTGTTATGACTATACTTCAGGCCCAGCAACAGGTTGACGGCTGGATTAAGACGGTTGGTGTCCGGTATTTCAGTGAACTGACCAATATGGCTATACTGGCGGAAGAGGTAGGAGAGCTGGCCCGCATTATGGCCCGCACTTATGGCGACCAGTCGTTTAAAAAATCCGATATGGATAAAAATTTAGCAGATGAAATGGCTGATGTATTATGGGTATTGATCTGCCTTGCCAATCAAACCGGTGTGGATCTGACGGATGCGCTGCAAAAGAATTTTGAAAAAAAGAATATTCGTGATTCAGAAAGACATCGGAATAATGAGAAATTAAAACCCCCGACCCCTGAGGGGGAGTGATAAAACGAATCTTCCGAAAATTCTTAACAGTTTATCAATCCTTCTTCTTCGGCAGATAACTATCCGGATTCTTCATGAACTCAGTCCGGCAGTATTTGGAGCAAAAGCCAAAAATGTGTCCTTTATAGTGAATGGTATCACCTTTTTTATCATCCACTTTCATATTACAGATAGGATCAGGGCGAAGGGTGTCAACCCCGGCATTGAAGCCTGCCTGGATCTGCTGGTAATATGATTTATTCTGACAGTTTTTTGATGATGACTGATTGAACAGCATTACTGCGGCAATCAAGGTGACCGGCAGGGCCATGTAGAAAACGGGACGCTTCATATAAAAAATATTTCTTTTCAAAGGTATTGTAAACTCATTTCATCCCTCATTTAGGGTTTGTCTTTTTGAGCTGATTCTGCTCAGTTTCATAATACCGGGTTCTATTATCTTTGCCGCCTATGGCAAACGAAACGAACAAATTCCAGGCGATTATTTCGCATTGTAAAGAGTACGGCTTTATTTTTCCCAGCAGTGAGATTTATGATGGCTTGCAGGCTGTATACGACTATGGCCAGATGGGCGCCGAACTGAAAAAAAACATCAAAGATTACTGGTGGAAGAGCATGACCCAATTGCAGGATAATATTGTAGGTATTGATGCGGCTATTTTCATGCACCCCACCACCTGGAAAGCATCGGGCCATGTTGACAATTTTAACGACCCTATGATTGATAATAAGGACAGCAAGAAACGATACAGGGTGGATCATCTGATAGAAGGACATGCCGATTTATTAAGAGAAAAAGGATCAGAGGCAGTGAAAGAGGCAGATGCCCTTTTAGCAGCAATGGATGCATTGCTGGCAAAAGATGATTTTGCCGGGCTCAAAAAACTAATTGAAGAAAATAAAATAAAATGCGCCATCAGTGACACCTGCAACTGGACGGATATCCGCCAGTTTAACCTTATGTTTTCTACTGAATTCGGTTCTACTGTGTCAAGTGATGCAGAAGATAATAAGGTGTATCTCCGTCCCGAAACTGCACAAGGTATTTTCGTCAACTTTCTGAATGTGCAGAAGACCGGCCGTATGAAAGTACC
>DEHX01000092.1:0-11590 GCA_002352145.1 Chitinophagaceae bacterium UBA2789 | reverse complement strand
AAACTGGCACACTATGCCGATGCGGCCTGTGATATTGAGTTTGAATTCCCGATGGGCTTTAAAGAGCTGGAAGGTATTCACTCCAGAACAGATTTTGACCTGAAGAACCACCAGGAATACAGCAAAAAGAAACAACAGTATTTCGATAATGATATTGACCCTGCAACCGGCAAGCCTTATGGTAATTACATTCCTTATGTAATAGAAACTTCTATCGGGTTAGACAGGATGTTCCTCGCTGTTATCAGCCATGCTTATGAAGAGCAGGACCTGAGTACAGCTGACAAGCAGGATAGCCGTGCCGTGCTGAAGTTACCTGCAAAACTGGCCCCTATTAAATTAGCTGTTCTTCCTTTAACCAAAAAAGATGGTTTGCCGGAAGTGGCAGAGCGCATCATGAGTGACTGCCGTCCGCATTTCCGATGTTTTTATGAAGAGAAGGATTCCATTGGTAAACGTTATCGCCGTATGGATGCCCTGGGCACTCCTTATTGTGTAACAGTAGATCATCAGACTTTACAGGATGATACAGTTACCATTCGCCACCGTGACTCAATGGAGCAGGAAAGAATTCCGATTGACAAGATCAGGGAAATAGTATTGGCAAGCCTTTAATTTTTTCTCTTAACATTTTTTTGACTGTACAAAAGCAGCAAATGTGTTTTTGTTTTGTCATTAATCAAAAGAAAATTATGTCCAGGATATTGTTTATCATCATCTCCTGTTTTGCATTTGTTGTTTCCAGTGCACAGTCCAAAAAAGAAAATACGGTGCCGGGAAGAACTCATTTTATTGCGGAACTCGGTGGCCCGGGTATACTTTTTTCCGCCAATATTGATACCCGGTTTGCTAAATCCACTTTAGGTTGGGGAGGCAGAATAGGGTTGGGCTTTGTTACTGCAGATGAATATGATGGCAATTTCAACTATGAACCGAGGTCCGTTGTTACAGTACCGGCCCAGATTAATTATGTCTTTGGAAAATCTGATTCACCCAATACACTTGAAGTAGGTGCTGGCATAACCTATGTAGGCCGAAAGCTGGAAATCTTCAATTTCTATGATGACAAAACCAGCAATTTTTTTGGAACCGCTTCTTTTATGTACAGAAGACAGCCATTGAAAGGTGGCTTTACCTGGAGAGCTGGTTTCACACCGTTGATCGCCAAAGGATATATTCAGCCTTCAGGAGCAATCAGTGTGGGTTATTGTTTTTAGGGAATATCAGGTGGGGATCTATTTCTTTTTTTCAGGAAGGGTAATAGTATAGGCAGTTTCATATTTTACCTCGGTCATTTCGAAACCGCTTTGCACAGTGCCGATATTAGGCAGCTTGGCTAGTTTGTTTACAATGAAGTCCTGGTATTCATTCATGTCTTTTACAACGATTTTCAGCAGGTAATCATAAATGCCTGTCATGTGATGACATTCCATCACTTCGGAAAGTTTTACAATATCCCTTTCAAATGCTTTCAGCATAGGGTGTGAATGTTCTTTCAGCTGCACATTGGTGAATGCTACGAGGTTTTTATCAATCTTGTTTTTATCTAATACAGCAACATACCGCTGTATATATCCTTCCTGTTCCAGCCACTTGATCCGCTCATAAACGGGGGTGACGGATTTGCCAAGCTTATCAGCAATTTCTTTATTGGTCAGTCTTGCATCATGTTGCAGTAGCTGCAGGATGTTTATGTCTGTATTATCGAGCTGTACCATGGCAGAAAAATTTTCTGTTTAGAAGCCTTTATGACTTAAATAATATCTTTATATTCCAATTAGTGCTATAAAAATAGATTTATTTTCTAATAAAATTGGAATCATGAGAAAATTAATCCATGTCTTCGATTTTTGCAGTGTAAAACAAACTGTATGGATTACTCCCGTTTTTCTCCCGAAAGCCTGATGATGAGTTATGGTTATAACCCTCATCTCAGCGAAGGTGCCATTAAGTGCCCCATTTTTCAGACATCTACTTTTGTCTTTCATAGCGCAGAAGAAGGAAAAGCTTTTTTTGAAGTGGCTTATGGCCATCGTAAAAAGAAAAAACATGAAAAGATAGGGCTAATCTATAGCCGGATCAATAACCCGGATATGGAGATACTGGAAGACCGGTTAACGCTTTGGGATGGTGCTGAGGCCTGCGCCGTTTTTGAAAGCGGAATGAGTGCTATTTCAACTACCATGCTGGAATTTTTAAAACCGGGTGATTTGTTATTATACAGCAACCCTATTTATGGTGGCACACACCATTTCATTCACCATGTGCTGACCAAATTCGGCATTCACATTATGGGATTCAGGGCAGGAGAAACAATGGATGAAATTGAAATGCGGTTAAAAGGATCCGGTTTGTCTGATAAACTGGGAATGGTTTACCTGGAAACACCTGCCAATCCAACTAATGATCTTATCGACATTGAAATGTGTGTGGCATTGGCCCGCAAATATTCTGTTGCTGATAAAAATGTAATCGTTAGTGTTGATAATACTTACATTGGTCCAATTTGGCAGCATCCGCTGAAGAACGGAGCCGACCTGGTTTTGTATTCAGCTACCAAGTACATTGGAGGCCACAGTGATGTGATAGCCGGAGCTGTTTTAGGCAACAAAGAGTTGATTGGCCGGGTAAAAGTGCTTCGAACATTCCTTGGGAATATGATCAGTCCTTATACAGGCTGGTTATTGCTGCGCAGTCTTGAAACGCTGAAAGTGAGAATGGACAAACAGGCAGAAAATGCGCAAAAAGTAGTGGATTGGCTCAAACAGCATCCGCTGGTTGAAAAAGTATATTATCTCGGTTGCCTGGAGCACAGTAATCCCTCTCAACATGCCATTTACAGAAAGCAGTGCCTTGGTAACGGAGCGATGCTAAGCTTTGATATAACCGGAGGTGAAAAGGAGGCATTTACTTTTCTCAATAACCTGAAACTGATTAAACTGGCAGTTAGCCTTGGCGGCACTGAAAGCCTGGCGGAGCATCCAGCTACGATGACCCATGTTGACATTCCTGATGAGGAAAGGGCACACTATAATATTACTTCAAAACTTATTCGTTTATCAATTGGTGTAGAAAATCCACAGGATCTGATATGGGATATCGATCAGGCCCTGGAAAAAGTGGCTCAGCTGGATCATATATACAATAAGGAAGTAGCCTTCTAGCAGTTATAAAATGAGTTAAGTGAAAGACAGTCGCTGCCCACCAGCGGCTGTTTTGCTTAATATGATATGAATCAGTGGTTTTGCTGAATTAGGTCACCTGTAACCAACTCATTCATTTCTAATTTTCACCACTTTTTGATACCTACCATGTGTCAAAAACCAACATTATTTACCGTTGAAATAAACGAACATGTCCCAGAATGACATTACAAAACCTGTAGACCTTCTTACCCATGCTGAAGGTACAGGACCCAAACGTTCCCGCCGCCCCGTTTATATGGATTTCATGCCGCCTTGTAACAGTGCCTGCCCTGCAGGTGAAAACATACAGGCATGGATGGCGCATGCTCAATCAGGAAATTATTTTGAAGCCTTTCAAACCATTTTGGAAGACAATCCCTTTCCGGCCATTATGGGCCGTGTTTGTGTAAAACCCTGCGAAACGGGCTGCAACCGGAATCACATCGAGAGTACAGTGAACATTCATGCAGTGGAACGCTTCATCGGCGATGAGGCCATCCGCCAAAAATGGCCGGTGCAGTATATGTATGAAGAAACTGGAAAAAGAATACTGGTGATCGGTGCGGGTCCGGGTGGATTATCAGCAGCTTACCATCTGGCGAGGATGGGACATTCTGTAGAAATATTTGATGCAGGAAAACATCCCGGCGGATTATTGTGGACAGGTGTTCCTGAGTATCGGCTTCCCAAAGAAATACTGGATGCCGAAGTGGAACGTATCGTAAAAATGGGAGTAAAGATCAGGCTCAATTATAAAGTAAAGGATGTATTAACAGAAAAGCATGCCGGAAATTTTGATGCCGTTTATTTATCAATCGGGGCACAGCTGATACATGATGAAGGATTTGTGCATGATAATTCAGTGTATATCACAGATGCTTTTTCTTTCTTCAGCGAATCCAAACTGAACAACTCTCCTTTTGTACAAAAGAAAGTGGTTGTGTATGGTGGAGGTAAACTGGCACTGTACCTCTCCCGGATATTGAAACGTTACGGTTCTGAAGTATCTGTTTATTATCCCGGNNATCAGCAAGATCGAAAAGAAAAAGATCACCCTGGAGAAAATGAAAGTGGAGAAGAATAAAGCTGTAGGAACAGGTGAGTTTGAAACGGTCGATGCAGATGTACTTATTAATGCTTACCGGCAGGAGACAGATTCTGGTTTCCTTCGTTCAGTGTCAGCAATTAAAGTAAATGAAGACGGAACAGTGGTCATTGATGCACAACGGATGACAGGTCATGAAGGAATTTTTGCCGGAGGAGATATGCTTCCGGGAGAAAACAGGAGTTCCACCATTGCCATCGGGCATGGTAAGAAAGCTGCAAAATATATCAATGGTTACCTGATGAGCAATCCTTATCAGAAGCCGGACAAACATCCTACGGCCAGCTTTCGTAAGCTGCACATGTGGTATAAAACAGAGGCACCACAGAGGGAACAGAATAAACTGGCGCCTGCAGTAGCAGTAAAAAATTTTGAAGAAATAGTTAGCGGATTGTCAGAGCCCGAAGCAAGATTTGAAGCGCAGCGTTGTTTAAGCTGCGGAAACTGCTTTGAATGTGATGGATGTTTTGGCGCTTGCCCGGAAGATGCTATCATCAAATTAGGAAAGGGAAACCGTTATAAATTCAACTACGATGCCTGCACTGGTTGTGCAGTGTGCTATGAACAGTGCCCCTGTCATGCTATAGAAATGATTCCAGAACCTGTTAATTCAACTACTGATGTCAAATAAAAATAAATTAGTCGCAACCATCGATGGTAACGAAGCTGCAGCTTATGTAGCGTATCGTATCAATGAAGTATGTGCCATTTATCCCATCACTCCATCCTCTACTATGGCAGAGCTGGCAGATGAGTGGGCATCAAAGGGAGTAAAGAATATCTGGGGAAATGTACCTGATGTGATAGAAATGCAGAGTGAAGGCGGCGCAGCCGGTACGGTGCATGGCGCTCTGCAAACCGGTTCGCTGACCACCACTTTTACTGCTTCACAGGGTTTGATGCTGATGTTGCCCAATATGTATAAGATTGCCGGTGAATTGACACCTGCAGTATTTCATGTAGCAGCCCGTTCTCTGGCTGCACAGGGTCTTTCCATTTTTGGTGATCACCAGGATGTGATGGCGGCAAGAACGACAGGGTTTGCTATGCTAAGTTCTGCTTCTGTACAGGAAGCACATGATTTTGCATTGATTGCACAGGTAGCTTCGCTTAAGTCCAGGATTCCGGTAGTACACTTCTTTGATGGTTTCCGCACTTCGCATGAGGTAAATAAACTGGAGTTACTGAGTGATGAACAGATCAGTTCGATGGTGCCGGATGAACTGGTGATTGCCCATCGCAAAAGAGCGTTGAACCCGGAAAATCCTTTCATCCGTGGTACAGCCCAAAATCCCGATGTTTATTTCCAGGGTAGAGAGACTGTTAATACTTTTTATAATGCTATGCCGGGCATTATGGCTGAAGTGATGAAAGATTTTGAGAAACTTACCGGAAGAAAATATGAACTATTTGAATATACAGGCGCTGCAGAAGCCGAACACATTACGGTAATTATGGGTTCCGGAAGTGAAACAGTGGAAGAGACGGTGAAAGCGTTGAATAAAGATGGTGCAAAAACAGGTGTGATCGTTGTAAGGTTGTACAGGCCATTCTCGCTGGAACATTTTGTAAAGGTTTTACCTGCAACTGTAAAATCAATTGCTGTATTAGACAGAACCAAAGAATCCGGTGCAGCAGGTGAACCAATGTACCAGGATGTATTAGCGACACTGGTAGAAGCATTTCAGCAGGGCGAGATCAAATCGTTGCCAAAGATATTTGGTGGCCGTTATGGTCTTTCTTCCAAAGAATTTACACCGGCAATGGTAAAAGCGGTATACGATAACCTGAAAAAAGACAACCCGAAAAATGGCTTCACTGTTGGAATAAACGATGATGTGACCTTTACCAGTCTTAACTATGACCCTGCTTATAAGCTGGATGAAAGCGAATGGAGACAAGGTCTATTCTTTGGGTTAGGCGCTGACGGTACAGTAGGTGCCAATAAAAATACGATCAAAATAATCGGTGAGAATACTGACTTATATGCGCAAGGTTATTTTGTTTATGATTCTAAAAAATCAGGTGCAAGAACCGTTTCTCATCTGCGGTTTGGCCCCAAACCAATCAGGGCTCCCTATCTTATCTCCAAAGCAGATTTTATTGCCTGCCACCAGTTCAATTTTGTAGAAAAAGTTGAGATGCTGGAGTTTGCCAGTGAAGGAGCCACTTTCCTGTTGAACAGCCCTTACAGCAAAGAGGGGGTGTGGGATAAGTTGCCGGGTCAGGTACAGAAGCAGCTTATTGACAAGAAAATTAAATTGTATGTTATTGATGCTACTACGGTGGCAAGAGAAACAGGTATGAGCGGACGTATCAATACTATTATGCAGACCTGTTATTTTGCTTTATCCGGAGTGTTGCCAAGAGAGGATGCCATCAAAGAGATCAAGAAGGCCATTGAAAAGACCTATTATAAGAAAGGGCAGAAAGTAATTGATCAGAACTTTAAAGCAGTAGATGCCACACTGGAGCATTTGTATGAAGTCAATTATCCGAAAAAGGTTTCTGCAAAAGATGTAAACCTGCTCACGGTTTCTGATAAAGCTCCTGCATTTGTGAAAGAAGTAACGGCTATGATGATGGCTGGTCACGGGGATGATATTCCGGTGAGCAAGATGACGATTGACGGCACTTATCCAAGCGGAACTACACAATGGGAGAAGAGAAATATTTCTGACCTGGTGCCTGTATGGGAGCCTGATGTATGTATCCAGTGCGGTAATTGTGCTTATGTATGTCCGCATAGTGTAATCAGGGCTAAGTTTTATCATAAGGATTATTTGAAGAACTCCCCGGATGATTTCAAATCTGCACCGATCAATGCAAGAGGTTTTCCGGAAACACAATATTCATTGCAGGTTTACCTGGAAGATTGTACCGGCTGTAATCTTTGTGTAGAAGTTTGTCCGGCGACAGATCCTTCCAATCGTTCCAAAAAGGCAATCAATATGGGAGAAAAAGAGGCCATATTGCAAAAAGAACAAAAGAATATTGAATTTTTTGAAAACATTCCCTGGAACGACCGGTCAAAAATTGATTTTTCGACAGTACATGGAGCCCAGTTCCTGGAGCCATTGTTTGAATTCAGCGGAGCCTGTGCAGGTTGTGGTGAAACACCTTATTTGAAGTTGTTGTCGCAATTATTTGGCGACAGGTTACTGGTGGCGAACGCTACGGGTTGTTCTTCTATTTATGGCGGTAATCTTCCCACCACGCCATGGGCTAAAAACAAAGATGGCCGTGGCCCGGCCTGGAGCAACTCCTTGTTTGAAGACAATGCAGAGTTCGGGTTAGGTATGCGAATCACGGCCGACAAACAGTTGGATGTAGCTGCAAGTCTTTTAAATCAATTGAAAGGCGAATTGGGTGAAGCATATGTAAAAGAAATTTTAGAAGCAAAGCAAACACTGGAGTCTGAAATTGTAGAACAACGCAACCGGGTAGATGGGCTTAAAGAAAAATTAAAGGGGATGAATTCGCCGGCTGCCAGTCATTTACTGTCAGTAGCTGATCAGCTGGTTCGCCGCAGTGTATGGCTGGTTGGTGGTGACGGATGGGCTTATGATATTGGCTATGGCGGCCTGGATCATGCATTGGCAAGTGGAAGAAATATCAACGTATTGGTTTTAGATACGGAAGTATATTCTAATACAGGAGGTCAGTCCTCTAAATCTACTCCTACGGCAGCCACAGCAAAATTTGCAGCCGGAGGTAAAACGGTGGGTAAGAAAGACCTTGCTATGCAGGCTATCTCTTATGGTAACGTGTATGTGGCAAGAGTTGCCTTTGGCGCTAATCCACAGCAGGCCTTGCTGGCCATGAGAGAAGCTGAAGCTTATGACGGTCCTTCACTTATACTGGCCTATAGTCACTGTATTGCGCATGGCTATGACCTGAAGAACGGACTGGATCAGCAAAATAAAGCTGTTGCAAGCGGACACTGGCCATTGCTGCGCTATAACCCGGTGCTCAGAAAGAAAAATCAAAATCCGTTTGTACTGGATTCACCAAGGCCAACAGTATCGCTGAAGGACTATGCCTACAATGAACTACGGTATAAAGTACTGACTATAACTAACCCGGAAGCGGCGGATGAACTGATGAAGCATGCGCAGGACCTGGTAAACCTTAAATGGAAAACATATGAAGAACTCGCTACCAAAAAGGCAAGCGATTTTGTGCCGGTAGCTTAAATGCAGTTCATGATTGATAGCATATGGTTGTTTTGCTCATCCGTTGTTTGATAAGTAAAAGCCGTGAACTATAATCCATGAACACCAAACATTAAAAACGTAACAAATAATATGAAACTACATTCCACATACATGGGGATGAAACTGGATTCCCCGATTATTGTTTCTGCCTGCACTTTATCTGAACAAACAGATAATATTGTGAAGATGGAAGACAACGGGGCCGGTGCGGTAGTGATGTTTTCCTTGTTTGAAGAGCAGATCAGGATGGAAGAAGCCCGGTTCAAAGGAGTGATGTCGGAGACAACTTATGCTTTTCCCGAGGCATTGGATTATTTTCCCGACCTCGATGACTTTAATGTAGGGGTGGATGATTACCTGGAAAATATCAGGAAGGCAAAAGAAAAGGTGAATATTCCTATTATCGGAAGTTTGAATGGCATTACTACGGAGGGCTGGATCGATTATTCCCGGTTGATGGAACAGGCTGGGGCAGATGCTATAGAAGTGAATATTTTCTTTATTCCGGGTGATATTGCTATGTCCTCTTCTGAAGTAGAGCATCGCTATCTGAATATTATTGAAACGATCAAGCAGACGGTAAAGATTCCTGTTGCCGTGAAGTTGAATCCTTATTTCAGTGCTACTGGCAATATGGCCTTGCGAATGAAGAATTCCGGGGCCGATGCATTGGTCTTGTTTAACCGTTTTTACCAGCCGGACTTTGATATCAATGAACTGGTAGTTAAGACTGATCTGCATTACAGTGAATCCAGCGAAATAAGGTTGCCATTGATGTGGATCGCCTTGCTCTATGGAAAAGTAAAATTATCATTGGCTGCTACTACAGGTGTGCAAAGCGCTGTAGAAGTAGTGAAATACCTGCTGGCCGGCGCTGATGCTGTAATGACAGCTTCTTCACTGTACAAAAACGGTATTGCTTACTTAAAGACGATGAATAAAGAGCTGCAGGACTGGATGTATATGATGGGCTTTGATTCCATTGATAAGTTCAGGGGAATTATGAGCCAGCAAAATGTATCTGATCCTACTGCTTTTGAAAGGGCAAATTATATAAGGATACTGGAAGGTGTGAAATAGATTCGGTATGAAGAAACAAAAAGTAGAATTGCTGGCACCGGTCGGCTCTTTTGACAGTTTACAAGCCGCTATCAACGGAGGGGCTGATACCATCTATTTTGGGGTAGAGCAACTGAATATGCGTACCAGGTCGGCACAGTCATTTTATATATCAGACATTAAAGAGATCAGTTCTGTTTGCAAAAAGAACCGCATCAAATCGTATATCACACTCAATACAGTGATGTATGAACATGATATGCAATTACTGCAGGCAATCCTGAAAGAGGTTAAGAAGTGTAAAATAGATGCAGTCATTGCATCTGACTTTGCTGTGATTGAATATTGCAGTCAGCATGGCATTCCGCTGCATATTTCTACGCAAGCCAATGTAAGCAATATCGAGTCAGTCAAATTCTTTTCCCGTTTCGCTAATGTGATTGTTTTGGCAAGGGAGCTAACCTTAAAGCAGGTGCAGCACATAACTGACGAAATAAAGCGTAAGAAAATAAAAGGTCCTTCCGGTGAGCTGATCAAAATAGAAATATTTGTTCACGGAGCTTTATGCATGGCTGTTTCCGGTAAATGCTACATGAGCCTGCATACACAAAATGCTTCGGCCAACAGGGGTGCCTGTGTGCAGAATTGCCGCAGGCCATATATCGTTACTGATGCAGAAACCGGAGAAGAACTAAAAATTGAGGGTGAGTATATCATGTCGCCCAAAGACCTGTGTACAATTGATATTTTGGACCAGGTAATAGCAAGCGGTGCAGACGTATTGAAGATAGAAGGAAGAACAAAAGGTGCTGATTATGTACAGGTGGTGACGAAATGCTACCGGGAAGCAATTGATGCAATCGCTGATGGCACTTATTCAAAGGAAAAAATTGAGGAATGGAAGGGGGAGCTGACAAAAGTTTATAACCGAGGTTTTTGGGAGGGATATTATCTCGGCCGTCAATTAGGCGAATGGACTCCGCAGCCTGGTTCTGCTGCTACGGAGAAGAAATTGTACATCGGTAAGGGGAGTAAATATTATCCCAAGATAGGTGTAGGTGAATTCATCATTGAAGCAGGTATGCTGAAGGTTGGCGATACATTAATGATAACCGGTCCTAAATGCGGAATGGTCAAAGAAAAACTAGGGGAGCTTACCGTAAATGGTGAAAAGGCAATGGAGGCTGTGAAAGGAGATAAGATTACTTTTCCTTTTGTTACAAAAGTAACACCTGCCGATAAACTCTATAAAATAGTAGAGGCCGCTCATGCATAAGATCATTCATTACCGGAATAAATGTATCGGGTGTGGTGTATGTTATGAACAACAACCAGAGTTGTGGCGGATGTCAAAAAAAGATGGCAAGGCTACTTTGATCAAAGGAATTGGAAAGAAAGATGTATTTGTGTTGTCCATTTCCAATGATGCTGTACACCGCTCGCAGGAAGTAGCTGTTGCCTGCCCTGTAAGAATAATTAAGATCACATGAACGAAAAGATCATTGCATTTATCACCAAACAAACCTGTGGTAACCTGTGTTGTGTTACTGCAAAAGGGAAGCCCTGGTGCTTCAGTTTTTTTTATGCATTTAATAAAGAAGAAGGCTTGTTATACTACAAATCATCAGAAGATGCAAGGCATTCAGCTATCATAAAGGCAAACCCTTTTGTTGCGGGTACCATTCTGCCGGATAAACTTAATCTTTTGCAGATTAAAGGAGTTCAGTTCGAGGGAACCGTCATTCCTTTTGAGCACTCCCTGGCAAAAGGTGCCTATTCAGCCTATCATAAAAAATTTCCGTTCTCCATTGCAATGCCGGGGCAAATCTGGACTATCAGGCTGGACGAAATAAAATTTACTGATAACTCACTGGGTTTTGGCACCAAACTCAAGTGGGAGCGGAATGAAATGTCATTAAACAGTAAATAAAAGTATTTAAATACTTTTATTATAGAATTTTGCATATCTTTGTTTTCACATTAAAACAACCGATATGCAAACAGTAGCAGAGAATATCCTCAAT
>DEHX01000106.1 GCA_002352145.1 Chitinophagaceae bacterium UBA2789 | reverse complement strand
CTTTTACTGAATTGAAAGAAAATAGTTGGTGGAGAGAGAACAACACATCACTTATTGTGGCAGCTGACCCGGTTATTGAGGATATTGAAATAAGAAAACTGAAAAAGAAAAGTCTGCAACTGGCAGGAATATTATAAGCGAATCTCGTGATAACTATTCTGAGGGAATGCAAAAGCTTCCCTCTTTTTTTGTGAAGCCTTACCTTTGCTCCTTACTGAGCTAATATGAAAGAATTGTCGGTAGTTATTACGGTGATGAATGAGGAAGAGAATATTAAACCTCTTTTAGAAGCGGTGCGTTCGGCACTTCCTGCTATTGACTATGAAATAATATTAGTGGATGATGGCTCAACAGATAAAACCAAACAGCAAATACTTGAACATGCTGATGACAGAACTGTACTGGTGGAACTGAGAAAGAACTATGGGCAAAGTACTGCCATGACAGCTGGTATTGACCACTCACATGGCAGGTACATAGCGCTGTTAGATGGTGATCTGCAAAATGATCCTACAGATATTCCTGCCATGCTGGAGTTACTGAAAAAGGAAGACTGGGATGTAGTGGCCGGCAATCGCAAAAACAGGAAGGACGGTTTTATTCTTCGTAAAATACCCAGTAAAATTGCCAACGCATTGATCCGAAAAATGACAGGCGTTTACATCAAAGATTATGGTTGTACTTTAAAGGTTTTCAGAAGAGAAATAGCAGAAGAATTGGGCTTATATGGCGAACTACACAGGTTTATACCTGTTTTGGCCAAACTACAAGGGGCCAAAATAACCCAGGTGGATGTAAAACATCATCCCCGGATTCATGGTAAAAGCAAATATGGACTGAACAGAACTTTCAAAGTGATGAGTGACCTTGTGCTGATGGTATTTATGCGGAAATACATGCAGAAACCCATGCACCTGTTTGGACCTATTGGCTTTGTGAGTTTTGGAATTGGCGTGGCCATCAATATTTACCTGCTTGTATTAAAAATAATGGGGAATGATATTGGCGGAAAACCTCTGCTGATCCTGGGATTAATACTGTTGCTTGGTGGCATTCAGTTTATTACCATCGGCATTGTAGCAGACATCAACGTAAGGACGTATTTTGAGTCGCAAAACAAAAAAACCTATACTGTAAGAAGAATATACCACGCAAAAAGGGAAATAATGCAGCACTCAAATGCAGCTATGTGATTAGTCCAATAACAGTTTCTCATTTTCCCTGAACCAGTCATAAAATTTTGCAAGACCCTCTTTTAGTTTTGTTTTGGGATCATACTCCAGCAAACTTTTGGCTTTACTGATATCCGCAAAAGTTTGGGGAACATCGCCCGGCTGGTCCGGCAACTGCTGTATTATGGCTTTTTTACCAACTGTTTGTTCAACAGAATGGATCAGTTCATTTAGTGAAACAGCATAATTATTTCCAAGATTGATTATCTCAAAATCACTTTGAGTATATGCAATAGCTTTTATAACACCCTGAACAATATCATCAATAAAAGTATAATCCCTGCTGGTAGTACCATCACCATACATTGTAATTGGNNGCAATAAAACGGATACCAAATAATTTACTATAAACATGCCCCATCATTTCCCCTGCCAGTTTGGTCATCGCATAGGGGCTAATGGGCAATAACTGTTCATCTTCTTTCCATGGAAAATGATCATTAATCCCATACACACTGCTGCTGGAAGCAAATACAAATTGTTTGACACCTGCACTTTTGGCGAATTCCAGCATGTTTTGTAAGCCAATAACGTTTACCTGCTGGTAGGCCATCGGGTTCTCTATACTGGGCCTTACACCAGCCTTGGCAGCCATGTGCACAATCACATCAACTGGTTCAGGTATCAGGTTAAGAAGTTCTTTTGATGAAGTAATAGCTATGTCTGTATTTATCAACCTGAAGCCCAGCCTTTGCAAGAAGTGGCTGATATTATGTTGCTTGAGGGTCGCTGAATAGAAGGGATCAAAATTGTCGATGCAGGTGACTTTTATACCTTGATATACAGCATAAAGGTTCTTTACCAGATTACTACCGATAAAACCAGCGCCGCCTGTTACAACAATATGCATCGAAGTCATTTTAAACAAAGAATCCTGCTCATCGCAGGATTCTTTAGTGTCGGGAGGACAGGATTCGAACCTGCGACCCCCTGGTCCCAAACCAGGTATTCTACCGGGCTGAACTACCTCCCGAGCCTTTCCATTTTGAAAATGGAGTGCAAATATAACGGGTTCTGCCTTAACAGGCTTAATTTTTTCATTTAATAAATAAAAAACCGGCAACAGGTTGGCTGTTACCGGCTTCAGTTAAACATTAATAAAACTATCTTGGTAAACTCATTGGAGTTGTTGTTGAAAAATACATCAGCTTGTCCATCTGTTTATTTTTTACATCGTCCAGGTAAACGGCAAATACTACAATTACTTTCTTTCCATATGTTTCCGGTATCTGGTTGTAAGGAATAAATAACTCCAGGTTTTTCTTGCCAGCTTTATTATAACTCACCTTTGCATTGGGAAGTACATTTATCTTTTGATAAACGGCTGCCGTTCCCCCCCAATTATAATATGGGCTGGTAGTTTGAATATAATACCCGTCTTCTGTTGCCAGTCTTGCTACAAAATATACTTCGCCTGTTTTTGAATTGGACTTCAGATCAAATGAAGGTGTTATTACCAAACCTCTTCGGTTAGCATCACTCATTACATTCATCTTACCGAAATTGCTGACATCAACTCTGGGCACTTCCAGGTCTGAAACCTTTTTGCCTTTAGGATATAAAGCGCCAATCAATGTTTTATCACCTGTTGAAAGTTCATAGTTATCCTTCATAGTATAGCCATCTGTTGTCTGCCAGGCTGCTATTGAATAATGCATGATCGATTTGGGATCGTACGTTGTTCCGTTTGTATAAAACTGGTTGCTAACTTCAAAGACATTAAAATCAACTTTTTCTTTATCCCATCCCTGTGTCTGCCAGTAATAATTGTATACAGAATCAGTTTTCTTCCATTTGATCGCACCCGGGTAGCTTTGCTCATGCAATAATCCAAGTGCATGGCCAAATTCATGCATCACCACCCTGCGTAATTCCTTTTCATTCCAGTGATTGGGATCTGCCCTCATCTCTGCAATAAGCTGGTTAAGATTATAGGGGGGATTTATGTTCTTTGCCTTCAGTTTTGCTACATAATAATCAGCATCAGCCCAGTACAAAGTGTCAAAATTCATCGTTTGTTCATTCTGCCTGCGAAACTTAGACTCTGTTCCCACTGCGGAATTATGACCATATCCCTTACCCAGCTTCACTCTTACATGGGTAAAAGAAGCAGTATCTGCTACAAATTTGAAATTTATATTACCAAATTTCGACCACTCCCTGGCATATAGCATTACCTTATCTCTTAATATCTTGCTGCCACCGGGCATGAATTTCACCAGTAGAGTAGTACCATTATCCCATAAGTGGTAATTATCACTAACACCTCTACTACCAAGTGAATCTTTTTCTTTGAGCATCAATTGCCCTACAGGAGTGCTGCAGGTACCCCTTTGAAAAAACTGGGCATTGGCTTGTCCACCGGCAATCAGGAGAATCATTCCAAAAATCAGGACCTTTTTCATATTAGTTTGATTTAATTGAAGTCGAAAATATATTGCTTTGGTTGCATCATCATACCCGAAGTACGGTATATTGACGTCATGGCTGTTAAAACAATCAAAAAGCTCTCTCAATAAAAAAGCCAGTCAGAGCAAAAGCTTCGGCTGGCTGATGCGGAGAGGGAGGGATTCGAACCCTCGGTACAGGTTTAAGCCCGTACAACGGTTTAGCAAACCGGCCCTTTCGGCCACTCAGGCACCTCTCCATTTGGGGGAAGCAAAAATAAAGATTAATGCTTTCAAATCCCAAAAAAAACAAATCCCAAATTCCTTATATGCTGGAATTTGGGATTTGATACTTGAATATTTATTTACATGGCAGCCAGTTGCACTTTTTGCTGTAATTCCAGCACATTCTCTCTGAAAACACCATCAGTATCCATCAGGTCTTTTACCGTTTGACAGGAATGGATGACAGTTGTATGATCCCGGCCACCAAAATGTTCTCCGATGGTCTTCAGTGAATTTTTGGTAAATGCCTTGGCCAGGTACATGGTTATCTGGCGGGCCTGTACTATCTCTCTTTTACGGGTTTTCTGTAAGAGTTTATCGTACGGCACATCGAAATATTCGCAAACCATTTTTTGGATGGTTTCGATCGTAATTTCCTTACTGGATGATTTGACAAAATTGCGTAACACTTTCTTTGCGAGGTCTAGATCAATTTCCCTCCTGTTAAGCGAAGATTGTGCCAATAGCGATATCAGGGCCCCTTCTAATTCCCTTACGTTATTACTAATATTATAAGCAATATACTTAACTACCTCTTTAGGCATTTCGAGCCCGTCGTTCTTCATCTTTTTCTCCAGAATTTCTATGCGGGTCTCGTATTCCGGCACTTGCAGGTCGGCACTGAGCCCCCAGCGGAAACGGCTGAGTAATCTTTCCTGAACACCTTCCAGGTCTTTGGGTGATTTGTCGGAAGTAAGGATCAGTTGCTTATGTGACTGATGCAGGTGATTGAAAATAGCGAAGAATGCGTCCTGCGATTTTTCAGCCTTTGCAAAGAATTGTACATCATCGATGATCAATACATCGATCAGCTGGTAAAAATGGATAAAGTCATTAATAGCATTATTCCGGCTATGATCCATGAACTGATTGATGAACTTTTCGGAACTCACATACAACACTACTTTATTTGGATGAAGCCTTTTTACTTCGTTTCCGATAGCCTGTGCCAGGTGTGTTTTTCCCAAACCTACGCCGCCGTATATTACCAACGGGTTGAATGAGTTAGCACCGGGTTTTTCTGCTACTGTTTTACCGGCCCTGCGGGCTACCCGGTTGCAATCTCCTTCTATAAAAGATTCAAAGGTATAGATATGATTAAGCTGGGGATCAATCTGCATTTTTTTGAGCCCAGGGATAACGAAGGGATTCTTAACAGGATTATTTATGACTAAAGGAAAATCCATTTCGTTATTTGAAAAAGTTTTAAAACCCTGACCGCTTACATCCATGGTAACAGGTTTGTTCTTACTGTTCCCGCTATCAACCATGATGCGATATTCAAGCCTCGCCTCCTTACCCAATTCCCGCTTCAATGTCTTCGCTAATAAATTTACGTAATGTTCTTCGAGATATTCGAAAAAGAATTGGCTGGGAACCTGGATGACGAGAACATTATTTTTTAGTGATACAGGTTTGATGGGCTCAAACCAGGTTTTGTAATGCTGCCATTCAACAATGTCTTTGATGATCTTTAAACAATTGGTCCAGATTTTTTCAGCATTTTTCTCCATCAGATTAGTAAGCAGTTTATGTCGGGTTAACTATAGTTGTTCTTCTCAAAATGTCCAAAAAAAATCTTCACACTATGTCAATAAAAAAAGTTGGACAGGACGGCGAATATCACCATTTCTTTTCTAAAAAAAAATTTTTACCCACCTGATTTTTGTGAAACAGTAATGGAATGATTTTTTGTCAATTTTTTACCTGAAAATTTGGAAAATTCGAAATCAAGTCTACCTAAAATGATGCCTGCCCAGCCTACCTGATTTATTATTACATCATCTCCCTTTTTATTTGTATACTTGACGGGGTTGTCCAAAAAAGTATGTGTATGCCCTCCGATGATGAGATCAATATTCTCTGATTCTTTTGCCAGTACTTCATCGCTTACTTTATTGTCTTTGTATTGATGGCCCAGGTGAGATAAACAGATGATCATATCACAATCTTCCTGTTTCCTCAGTTTATCCGCTACTTCATTTGCCTTTTGTATAGGATCGAGGTACTTTGTAGCCCCAAACAAGTTATCAGGTATTAACCCCTTTCCCTCGATGCTTACGCCAAATACCCCGATTTTCAACTTTCCTTTCCTGTATACCTTGTATGGTTGAGTTTTAAACTCCATTGGCGTACCGGTAAAATCATAATTACAAACCAGCATCGGAAATTTCGCATGGTTGGTCAGTTGCGTGGCAAGATTCTCCATACCGGCATCAAAATCATGATTACCGATCGTACAGGCATCATATTGCATCGCCGACATTGCCTTTATTTCCGGTTCACCCTTATAAATATTGAAATAAGGCGTGCCCTGGAAAATATCGCCGGCATCAAAAACCAATACATGTTCTTCTTCACTCCGGATTTGGTTGATCAGTTGCATACGTCCTGCAATTCCACCTAATCCCTGGTTGCGTCCGCCATCCATAGGAAAAGGCTCCAGCCGGCTATGTGTATCGTTGGTATGCAGAATGGTCAATTTCAAAGGGCTGAAATAATCTGCCGTCTGCGTCAAAGCAGGTCCGGCCATTATGGCACCTGCCGACATAGCCGCCTGCCTGATGAATTTTTTTCTACTGAGCATTGGTTACCCTGTTTTCAATGTTTGCAGTAATATTTTTACCCTGGTTTTTCAGTTTTTTTATATAATCAAAAATGGCATCCCGCATCAGGTATCCGTTGGTGATCTGGGGAATTGGTCTTAGCATATCCGCATTATCTCCCCCATTCGCAATAAAATCAGAATTTACAATAGTATAGGTAGCCTTTGGATCAAGAGGTTTTCCACCAATCATTACATTGATGGCTTTTTTGTCTTTGATTTGCATCGTCATACCAGCTACCGGCCAGCCTCCCTTGGCAGCTATAAGGTCCAAAAACTGTTGTAGTATATCTCCCCTGACCTTTTGTAAAATAAGGAGATTGTCAAAGGGCATCAATTCAAATATCTTTCCATTGGTAACTTCTCCCTTTGGCAATTGGGTCAACCGCATACCCCCGAAGTTGATCAGTGCTACATCGGCCCTGGTATTGTATTTTTCCTGTGCCATCACTAAAAATGCATCTGATAAAAAATTGCCCAATGTGCATTCCGGCTGTTTTTTTTCCAGGCTGATCTCCGCAATGCCTACCACTTCATTCATTTTTTTATTTACATTATCACTGTAAGGTTGTAACAATGATAATGCAGCAGTATTCTTTGAAATGGTATCAGTGATTCGATATGACTTGTACTGTAAGGATTGGCTTTGGTAAGTGGTATTGCAGGATAAACTTGCAATAAAAACTAAAAGGCCGGCTAGTGCCATTAACGGATTCTTTCTCATATAAAGCAGTCTGATTTGAAGGTATACAATTTTCAAATGCAACAAAAAATCCTGAGCCATTTGAAGCCAAATTTTCTTTGCATCTTTGTTTTATATTTTTTTCAGGATAAATACCTGACCAATGCAAAAAAACCTTACATTAAAGCTGCTTCCCTCCGAAGCTGCCAGCGACTCAATTATAAAAAATTATATCGCCAGCACAGAAGTGGTTAACCCATCTTCGGTCACAGGTTTTATTATCAACAAACACTCCATTGATGCCAGGGGAAAGCAAGTATGGATTAATCTTTCAATTACAGCTTTTATCAATGAGCCATTCCGCCAAAGGGAGCTGGTTTCATTTACCTTTCAGCAGGTAGAAAAGGCAGAGAAAAAAGTTATAATTATTGGTGCCGGGCCTGCAGGCTTGTTTGCCGCATTGCAATTGATTGAAAAAGGTATTAAACCAATAATACTGGAACGGGGTAAAGATGTAAGGGCCAGAAGAAGAGACCTGGCCATACTTAATAAGCAAGGAGAGGTAAACCCGGAAAGTAATTATTGCTTTGGTGAAGGAGGCGCAGGCACTTACAGTGATGGTAAACTATATACCCGCAGCAGCAAACGGGGAGATATTAACAGAATCCTGAACCTTTTTGTCCATTTTGGAGCTGAAGAAAAAATATTATTTGAATCACATCCGCATATTGGTACTAATAAACTGCCTCACATCATAACAGCTATGCGCCACAAGATCATAGAATGTGGCGGTGAGTTTCTCTTTGAGAAAAAAGTGGTTGACTTCACTATTACTAATGAAGAAATTACCCGAGTAAGAACAGGAGATGGCGATTTATTTCAAGCTGATGCTTTTATATTGGCTACCGGCCATTCAGCCCGGGATATTTTTGAATTGTTGAACAATAAGAAAATTTGGATCGAAACAAAACCTTTTGCATTAGGGGTACGGGTAGAGCATCCGCAATCACTGATTGACAGTGCCCAATATCATTGCGCTGTCAGAAGTGAATACCTCCCTCCTGCTGCCTACTCCTGGGTGCAGCAGGTAAACGGAAAGGGTGTTTTTTCTTTTTGTATGTGCCCTGGCGGTATCATAGCGCCGGCAGCCACATCTCCCGGTGAATTGGTAGTAAATGGCTGGAGCCCTTCCAAACGCAATAATTCATTCGCCAACAGCGGGATAGTGGTGTCCATAGAAGCAAAAGATATTAAGGCTTTTGAAAAATTCGGTCCGTTGGCAGCCATGTATTTTCAGCAATCAGTTGAAAAAAAGGCTTTTGAAAAAGGAGGAGGAAAGTTCGTAGCCCCGGCACAACGCCTGGTTGATTTTACAGAAAATAAAATATCCTCTTCCTTACCCGATTGTTCGTATTTGCCCGGTATCAGCTCTGTTTCGTTAAAGGAAGTACTACCCGGATTTATTCACCAACGACTTCAACAGGGATTTAAAGAATATGGGAAAAAAATGAAGGGTTATTTAACGAATGATGCCATTGTTGTGGCTACAGAGTCAAGAACATCTTCCCCGGTTCGGATACCCCGTAATCCCGACACCCTTCAGCATCCCCAGATAAGCAACCTTTATCCTTGCGGTGAGGGTGCCGGCTATGCCGGTGGTATCGTAAGCGCCGCCATGGATGGAGAAAGAATTGCCACAGTACTTTCAAATAAATTAACAAACTGATGACCACAGGCCGCAGAGTGATTTTCTCACTACTAATAACCACTCACCAAATTTCCCGGCCTGTAAAGTAATCAGGAGTAATTTTGCACCCACAAACCATAACTATGCCTATACTCGAACTCCAGAACCTGAAAAAATACTTCGCTACCCAAAAAGCTGTAGATGACATAAGCCTTAATGTAGAAAAGGGACAAATTTTTGGTTTGCTGGGTCCCAATGGAGCCGGCAAAACAACCCTTATCCGCATGATTACCGGAATATTCTACCCGGATGAAGGAAATATCATTTTCGACGGAAAGAAGTTTGACCCTATAAATGATGTGGCTTATATCGGTTATATGCCGGAAGAAAGAGGCTTATACAAGAAAATGAAAATTGGCGAACAGGCCATGTACCTTGCCCAGCTCAAAGGCCTCAGTCATAAGGAAGCCATGGAAAAGATCAAGAAGTGGTTTATCCGTTTTGAAATGGAAACCTGGTGGAATAAAAAAGTGGAAGACCTTTCAAAAGGGATGGGGCAAAAATTGCAGTTTGTAACAACCGTATTGCATGAACCCAAATTAATCATATTGGATGAACCATTCAGCGGACTTGACCCGGTGAACAGCAACCTGATTAAAGATGAAATCTTTCATCTGGCACAGGCTGGTTCTACCATTATTTTCAGTACCCACCGTATGGAACAAGTGGAAGAAATATGCGACCATATTGTGCTGGTAAATAAAGGGAAGAAAATATTGGATGGTACCGTTAAACAAGTCAAGCAGGACTTTAAAGAAAACCTATTTAGCATTGGTACAGATCAAACTACGATATCAGCTGATGCAAATGCACCTTTTGAAATTGTAGGGGCTAAAGATCATTCATATGTCGTTCGGATTAAAAGCGGTAATAGCCCGAATGATGTACTAAGGCACTTGCTGCAGCAAAACATTTCCATTCACTCATTCAATGAAATATTGCCTTCCCTTAACGACATTTTTATAAAACTAGTGGAGGGAACACCAACTGCCCGCCAGTTTCAAAAAGTAACTGCATAACCATTACACCAAAAGATTTTCATTATGAAAAAGACCTGGATCATCATAAAAAGAGAATACCTGACAAGGGTGAGAAAGAAAACATTCATCATTTCTACCTTGCTTTTCCCGCTGCTTTATATTCTCCTCATTTTCGGCATGGGATATATTGCAAAAGAAAGTGTACAAAACCTGAAAGTGGCCATCATTGACTCATCAGGATATTTCACTGCTGAAAAACTGGCTTTTCAAAATTCAATTGACAAAAGTTCTACGCTGTTACTGGTAAAAGAGGAGGCGCAAAAAGTGATAGCAGATCACCAGGCTGAAGGATATGATGGTTATATTATCATCCCCGCCATGAATTGGCAAACCGGTACTGACAGCCTTTTTTTCAAAGCCAACAAATCATATGGCAGCAGTTCTACAACTTTGGTTGAATCAAAACTTAACCGGATTTGGAATGAAATAAAAAATGACAGCCTTCAGATAGATGGTGAAAAACAAAAAATTCTGGCTGGCAGCCATCTCGGACTCAGTTCCAAGAATATCAAAGATGAAAGAGCCAATGTAAAAATTGCTGAGGGTATTGGTTATGTAAGTGGCTTGCTGATCTATTTCATTCTGCTTATTTATGGTTCACAGGTGATGATGGGTGTGATGGAAGAAAAGACAAACCGGATTGCTGAAGTACTGGTATCATCTGTCAAACCTTTTCAGATGATGCTGGGAAAGATTCTGGGAATCGGCTTGGTAGCCTTAACGCAATTCTTTTTGTGGATTGCCTTTGTTTTAATTGTTTATAATATTGGTAAGGCTACAGGCGGGACAGACGGAATCACCGGCCAGGTAGTGGGCAATATGCAAAACCTTTTCTCCAGTGTGGATGTGCCGCTGATATTGTTCTGCTTTGGGTTTTATTTCCTGGCAGGCTTCTTTTTTTATTCTTCACTTTATGGAGCCATTGGTAGCGCAGTAAATGAAGATATGCGGGAGGCCCAGTCACTTAGTTTCCCTATCACAATGCTCGTCATTCTTTCCATCGCCATGATGAGTGCGGCTATTGCCAATCCCACCAGCCCCCTCGCTGTATGGGCAAGTATTATTCCCTTTAGCTCTCCAATTGTTATGATGGCCCGTATACCTTTTGGAGTACCCAATACGGTTCCCTGGTGGCAACTGGGACTTTCGATGGCATTATTGATACTTGGCTTCGTATTTACCGTCTGGTTTGCCGGCAAGATATACCGGACGGGGATCCTTATGTATGGCAAAAAGCCAACATGGAAGGAAATGCTCCGTTGGGCTTTCCGAAAAAACTAAACTGGATTAACTTTTTTGAAAAGCCGCCCTGGTTTACCGGGCGGCTTTTTTGTTAAAATTTCCCTTAAGGATAATAGAAATTAGCTAAATACGAAATCAATCGTATATTTGATACGAAATATTTCGTGAATCAAATTAATTAGCCATTAAAAACAATTGTATGAAGCCAACAAACTTTATGAATCTGCGCCTTTTGTTTGCAGTAGCGGCCATTGGTCTAACTATCGGGCTGGTATCCTGGGACCGTCAGCAATCACCGGGGAAATATGAACAGTCAATAAATGATACCACCCCCAAAAAAGTAAAAGACAGGGAAAAGAAAGTTCGTGACCTGGATGATGTGCTGGATGAACTAAACGAAGCAGAACTGGATATTGATATGAACAAGATCCGGCAGGAAATAAACGAATCTTTGAAAAATGTCAATGCCGAGAAAATAAAACAAGATATCGAGAAGGCATTTAAAGAGATTGATCTTGATAAAATAAAAGCTGAAGTAGAAGCTTCTTTATCGAAAGTTGATTTTGACAACATCAAAAAACAAATGCAGGAGGCGATGAAACAACTGGATGAGGTAAAAATTCAAAAAGAAATCCAGGAATCGATGGCAAAAGTAGATTGGGAAAAGATAAAGGCCGAAATGGAAAAGGTGAAAGATGTGGACATGAAAAACCTTGAAAAAGAAATGAAGAAAGTGCAGGAAGAAATGAAAGACCTGGGACCCAAACTGGAAAAGGAAATGGCAAAAGCCAAGGAAGGTCTTGAGAAGGCAAAAGCAGAGGTTAAAGAATTCAAAACTTTTGTTGATGGTCTTGAGAAAGATGGATTGATCAGCAAAAAAGAAGGATATATCCTAAAACACAAAGACGGTGAATTACTGATTAACGGAAAGAAAGCATCTGAGCAAACCTACAACAAGTACCGTTCGTTCCTGGAAAAGCACAAAAAGTTCAATATTGAAAAGACCGATGATGATTTCGATATGAACCTCGACTAGTTATAGCCCAAAACCAGCCATGAAAAATGAAAAGGGCCGTCTTAACAGACGGCCCTTTATCTTAACATAGATACTTTTTTAAATTCCTCCTCCAATGTTAAAAGGAGATGGCATTATATCATAATCCCCAGCTTCTATCATCTCGATATTCATCTGGAATGCTTCGTCGGTTTTCACCACCACCTTCTCTTTTGTAACTTTCCTGAAACCGGCTTTTTCAAACACAAACTTGTACGTACCTGGCTTTAATTCATCGAAAGAAAATTCTCCAATGTCATTGGTAGCACTGATTTTTTCTTTTTTTGAAACCAGGTAAGCAGTAATGGTTACATCTTTAAGCGGCTTCCTGGTTTCGGAGTGCACAACAGTTCCATTGACTTCATCCTTTTTGCCAGCCTGTCCTGAAGTAAGGCCATCGCCGGGGCCGTTATTTGCTTTCGCAACAACAAATCCCATAAGAGAAAATGCCAGAAGGATAGATTTTTGTTTCATTGTCGTTGTTTTGACGGTTATTTTCAAACTCTCCGCACAGAACCGGTTCATGGTGACAGATAAAATTAAAGCATTTTTACGGGTTCGGCCAAACCGTTCATAAATTCCTGCCACACATTCTTTACAATCTGCCCGGCAGGCAAAATATCGTCCAGTATGGCACTTACCTGCCCGATTTCCAGTTCACCCTGCTCTATATCTCCTTCAAACATCCCTTTTTTTGCCCTTGCCCTTCCTAATAACGTCTTTAACTCTTCCACGGTTGCCCCCCTGAGTTCGGCCTGCTGTACCTCGGTAAAAAAGGCATTTTTTAGCAGCCTTACAGGAGTAAGTTGTTTCATCATCAATTGAGTATCGCCTTCTGAAGAACGAATCACAGCCTGCTTAAAACTGTTATGTGACGAGGCTTCCTCACTGGCAACAAACCGGCTTCCCATTTGTACCCCTTCAGCCCCAAGCACCATTGCTGCCAGCATTTGACGACCCGTGGCAATACCCCCGGCAGCAATCACAGGAATATTAACTGCATTAACCACCGCCGGGATAAGTACCATAGTAGTTGTTTCCTCTCTCCCGTTATGCCCACCTGCTTCAAAACCCTCTGCCACCACCGCATCACAGCCTGCCTCTTCTGCCTTACGGGCAAACTTGGATGAACTGACCACATGCACTACCGTGATACCCTTTTCTTTCAGCATACCTGTCCATGTTTTTGGATTGCCAGCTGAAGTAAAAACAATTTTTACATCCTCTTCAATTAATATGTTTATGTGTTTATCTATGTCCGGGTAAAGCAATGGCAGGTTGACGGCAAATGGTTTATCAATAGCAGCCTTGCATTTCTGCAAATGCTCCCTAAAAACATCCGGGTACATGGAACCAGCTCCGATGATTCCCAGGCCGCCGGCATTGCTTACAGCACTGGCCAATCGCCAGCCGCTGGCCCAGATCATACCTGCCTGAATAATGGGGTATTCAATGCCAAAAAGTTGGGTAATTCGGTTGGAGAATTGAGCCTGCATCAGTAAGGATTTGTTTTGATGTAGTAAAGATAACTATTGACTCAAGGCTAATGACTGGTCTATCCAAGGTCAATACTTGTGTTATCACCAATATTCAGTGAACGGGTTTCTCCCCGGAGATTGGTGTCGCTGCCGATAACTGATTCATCCAGTACAATATCAAAGAGATTGGAGAAAGAACCAATAATGGAGTTCTTAACAATAGAATCGTCAATCACAGTATTTTCACCGATCGTAACATTTGGCCCGATAATCGAGTTTTTGATGGTGCACCCTGCACCAATACTTACAGGAGGTATAACAACAGTATTTTCATACAGACGGGCATCTGTTACAGGAGCAAATTTTTTCAACAATGTGGCGTTTGATTCGAGTAATGTTTCCTTACGACCACAATCAAACCAATTCTCGACCTTAAATGACTTGAACTGCACTCCCATTTTGATCATACAGTCTAAAGCATCTGTCAGGCTGTACTCACCATGACTCCGAAGCCCCTGGCGGATATTATTCTCCAGGCATTGAAACATCTGGTCGCTTTCCCTGATCTTGTACAAGCCAACCATCGCCATATTGGATTTAGGTATCTGTGGCTTTTCTACCACATGACTGATTGAGCAGTCTTCGTCAATTTCTGCCACACCAAAATCTCTTGGGTCATCCACTTTTCTTACACCGATCATGGAATGTGGACTGTTCACTACTTCCTGTACATCATATTCACAAATGGTATCTCCTAACACTACAAATACTTCATCCTGGTTAATAATGGTCCTGGCCAGCTTAATGGCATGTCCTACTCCCTGCCTGTCGTACTGGTGAACATAATGTGCCTTTATATCCGGGTATTTTGCCTTTACGTAGTCTTGTATCTTATCGCCCAGGTAACCAACAATAAAAACAAACTCATTGATTCCTGCACTTTTTAACTGGTCAATGATGATACTTAGAACTGTTTTACCCGCCAATGGAATCAAAGCCTTGGGCTGAGTGTAACTATGTGGACGCAGCTTGGTGCCTGCACCGGCTACTGGTATGATAGCTTTCATGTGTTAAGCCACTGTATTTGTCCGGCAATTACTGCCGGTGGTAACTAATCAAAAGCCAACGAAAGTAATACTTTTAGAATAAAACAAAATCCTGAACAGTTTGGGGCTATTCCATTGTTACTCTCTTATTTTTGCCTTATGCAAAAAGATACTTTGGTTTTCGACCTCATTCGCAAAGAGCTGGACCGTCAGCGCAGCGGTATAGAACTTATCGCTTCCGAAAATTTCACTTCCCTGCAGGTAATGCAGGCAATGGGAACCGTTCCTACCAATAAATATGCAGAAGGTTATCCCGGCAAAAGATACTATGGCGGTTGCGAAGTAGTTGATGAGATAGAAACATTAGCCATAGAAAGACTAAAAAAAGTTTTCAACTGCAGCTGGGCCAATGTGCAGCCGCATAGCGGTGCTTCCGCTAATGCTGCTGTCTTCCTGGCAGTGATGAAACCGGGTGAAAAATTCCTAGGCCTTGACCTGAGTATGGGCGGCCACCTGACCCATGGTAGTCCCGCCAACTTTAGTGGCAAAACTTACCATGCTATTCATTATGGAGTAACGAAAGATGGTATTATCGATTATGAACAACTGGAGGCCAAAGCAAGAGAAGAAAAACCAAAGATGATCATTTGTGGCGCTTCTGCTTACAGCCGTGACTGGGATTATAAAAGAATCCGTGCCGTAGCCGATGAAATAGGAGCTGTAGTATTTGCTGATATTGCACACCCGGCCGGCCTGATAGCAACAGGTTTATTGAATGATCCTTTTGAACATTGCCATATCGTTTCTTCTACAACCCATAAAACACTGCGTGGACCGAGAGGAGGTGTTATTATGCTACGCAACGATTTTGAAAACCCATGGGGAATAAAAGATCCAAAAGGCAATTTAAGGACCATGAGCCAGTTGCTTGACCTCGCCGTGTTTCCCGGCTCACAGGGCGGACCACTGGAGCATGTAATTGCAGCCAAAGCTGTAGCCTTTGGTGAAATTCTATCTGAAGATTTTAAATCATACGGCAAACAAGTAATTGCCAATGCACAGGCTATGGCCAAATCATTTGTAAACCGGGGTTACCAGCTAATCAGTGGTGGTACGGACAACCACCTGATGCTGATTGATCTTCGGAACAAAAACCTGACCGGCAAAAAAGCACAGGAAACGCTGGACAAAGCCCACATTACACTAAATAAAAATGCAGTGCCTTTTGATGATAAATCTCCTTTTGTAACATCGGGCATAAGGGTTGGCGTTCCAGCTATTACCACCAGGGGATTAAAAGAGGATCATATGGAAACTGTTGTATCTTATATTGACACAGTATTAATGAATACTGATGATGAAGCAACTATCAACAAAACAAAAGATGAAGTGAAGGCTTTCATGCAGCAGTTCCCGCTGTATCCTGAACTTGGTTAATTATAAAAATATTCTTTGAGAATAAAATCAGTTAAATGATTCAGAGACGACAAACACTTTGGTTATTGCTTGCCACTATTGCAGCGGTGCTCAGTTTCATGTTCCCTTTTGTAACCGGTAAAGAAGCAATTAAGAATATGCAGGCGGATAAGGTGATTGATGCTGCCAGCGATTTTTTCCTGCTGATACTTACCGGCGGGTCAATAATACTATCTACCGTAACTATTTTTCTTTTTAAGGACAGGAAAATGCAGATTCGGCTTTGCCTGCTGGGTTTATTGCTTTCAATTGTAATTATAGTCCGTTATATCATGCTGATGAATAAACTGACCAATACTACACTTGCCTTGTACGCTATACTGCCTTTCGTTTTTCTTGCCAGCTATTTTTTTGCTTTCAGGGATATACGAAAAGACGAGAAACTGGTGAAGAGCCTTGATAAGTTGCGATGAATAACTTCAAGAATCAAAAGCTAGCTTTCGAAATGCCCCGAAATGCTATTGAACAATTAAGGCAGATCTAAACATAACTTCATTTCCAGTCATAAGCAGGTAATATATTCCCACAGGAATATTTGACGGTAACTCAACCGAACGGTATAAATACCCGCCTGCATGCTGCAGAGAAAACTGATGCACTTCCTGTCCTTTACTGTTGATCAGCCGGAGTACATAATTTCCTTTCTCCAGTTTATTGAGCTGAAGGCTAAACTGTTTTCCGGTAACAGGATTGGGATAAAGTTTTATGGCATCTTCGTTACTACCACTTCTTATCACTTTGGCAACCGGGCTGTAGGTGATAGTACCATCCAGTTCATTTGCTTTGATCCGGTAAAATAATTTATCCGTACCTGGTTGTTCCTCCCTGAACCTGTATTTCTCATTGCTTCCACTATTATTCCGGGCAAGTGTAGTGTTTATTGTAATAAAGTTTGCACCATTCGATGAACGTTGTACTTCGTAATCCTGTACACCGGATTCCTCATTGATCGTCCATTCAATGATATTAGCAGAACCCGAAGGATAAGCTGTGAGATTGGTAAACTTTACAGATAGTGGCGATTGTGAGCTTTTAATACCCAGGGAAAAAGTGCTGAAATTATTAACGCCATTCCAGGTAACCGTACCTGAGGTGGCCATCCCGTTTATGGCACTTGATCCGTGGGAGTTCCAGTTATTGCCGTCAAAATGTGCAACTGTTATATCATCTAAATCGCTTACAGCTGCACCTGTATTACAGGGGCTGATGCTGCTCCACGATAATGTAACATTTACAGAAGATGTACCCGCTGTTCTGTCAATATCCCAGTATTCACAGTTACTGACCGCCTGTAAACCCGGAGCTGTTATTGCGCCAAGCGCAGTGGCATTATCCCTCATATACTCTGCCGTATATACATCTGTTGTAAGTGCCGGGGCCGATATGCTGCAGGGCCGGTAACCCGCATTTATCTTTCCAACAGGAAACTCAAACGCATCGTTACCCACTTTGCGAACAGGTCCGTTCACAAAAGAAGGGTTTGATGAATTGTTATTGGCACCAGTGGCAGTCGCACCATCATTAATGATTAGAATATCCGTCAAAGAAGTTGTAATAACACCTGCCGTAAAAAAGCAATTCCCATTCACAGCTATTGGTTGCTGCAGTGTAAGTCCCGTACTATACGTTCCGGAAGTATTATTAATGGTAAGATTATTAACCTGGTTGACCACTGGACTAGTAGTGAATATCCCGCTGTTTTGTACTACCGAACCATTATAAACATAATTGGCCCCGCTGCTATATGTTCTGTTGGCAATGGCTGTAGAAACAGAGCCATTCGTTTCATTTAACTGTAGACCATCAGCATTGGCGGTAATAATTTCTGCACCTGCTTGTAACACAATGGAACTGTTTGCCGCTGCAGAAGAACCCGTTGAACTTATTATTCGGTATGTACTCAGATCGATACTGCCGCCGCTATTAATAATAAACTGATCTGCCCATCCAGCCACATTATTACTGGCAAGAATCCTGTCTGATAATAAACGAAGTCTGTTATTCACAGTAAAATTTACATAAGTAATATTTGCCGGTGTTTCTGCATAAAAAGTTTGCAGGTTACCCGGGCCATTGAAGTAAACTGTACCGTTGGAAATATCTGCATCGGTTGTTGTTGTTCTGAAAATGCCGGTGCCAGACACAGAAAGATTTCCTCCCAGGCGCAATTCTGTGAAATTAGCAGCATTGGAATTACCCCAGGCAAAGTCATATATACCCCCAGTTATCAATACATCTCCGCTTACATTTACAACTATTTTATTAAGTGTTGTACCTCCCGATGTGGCTACATGATAATCAAAATAACCGCCGGACATAATAATATTGCCTGCGATATCAATAGTAGCTGTGATATTATCGCCATTGGTTAAAGAAAGCCAAGAATTACCAGATAAAAAAAGATCTCCTGAAACCGATAAACTATAAGTGCTTCCGGAGGTATTGGTCAAAAACAAACCGTAGTTATTGGTATTGGTCACCTTAAAATCACCTGCAACAGATGTAATAGCTCCGCCAAGATTAAATCCGGTGGTTTGTCCCGGGTTATTCCACTCAAAATCATCAAAAGACTGGCTGAGGTTTCCGGGCAAAGAATTTGTAACACCAGAAATTAATAAATCAGAGCCGGTTTCCCAAGTTGCTGTGGGAACATTGCCTCCATTCCTGTTATGACGATACACGGCGCCATTTTTTAAAACCAGTTTATCCGCTGTGGTGGAATTTATCATTGAAGTATTTACCAGTTCTCCCCAAACAGTAGTTACCGCACCAGACGCTGTAGTGGTAAAAGTTCCCCTCACTTCATAGATACCGCTTATATCAGCGCTGCAACCAGATGAAAGGGTAATGTTCTCTAAATTATTGTTCTGAATTAAAGTTGATCCGCTTTCAATAATAAAATCATTTCCGGTTCCATTGGCAATGGTTAGTGTTTGTGATCCGCCGCCGCCTGATAGGGTTACAGAAGTATTGTTGGCAATCACTAATCTGCCGATTGTTTGTGTAGGCACATTTGTAATAGTTTTGGTGCCGCCATTGTTGATTATCAGAATATCTGAAGCAGCTGTACTGGTTCTGGCCGGAGTCCAGTTACCGGAAGTATTCCAGTTGCCACCCCCTGCCACATTCCATGTGTA
>DEHX01000067.1 GCA_002352145.1 Chitinophagaceae bacterium UBA2789 | reverse complement strand
AGTTTCGTTAGCTGGTTCTTACCGACTGAAGAAATAACGAGGGCCGTGGTGGCCGAAATGAAAGCACAGGGAATTTTGCCCGGTAATTTTTACTGGTACGATAATAATTGGCATTATATCCGCAAATGGGATCACCTGAAAAATGCGGTGACATTAAATGCCTTAAGTCCTGATCTGAAAGAAAAGGTAATGCAACAGGCGAACAAAGACTTTACTGCCAGTGATACTGTAATGAGCCGTTGTATTTCTACTTCCATCAGTTTATTGTGGACAGAAGAACAAATACAGGAGAAAGGGGAGAAGATGGTGAATGCTGTAAAGAAAGTACTGAGCACCCAGCCTGTTTCTGCCTGAGTTTTCAAAAGCACATTATGTAATAACTAACTATCCATTTACAATGATAGCTACCAAACTATTTTCTGATTTTTTTAAAAGTGAGAGAAGTGGCGGCATTGTATTGATTCTTTGCACCATTGCCAGTCTGCTGCTGGCCAATGTGTTCATCGGCCAGGATTATATTGATTTCTGGCACAGCAAAGCCGGGTTTGAATGGGGGCCTGTCAAACTGAAGCTGAGCCGGGAGCATTGGATCAATGACGGGCTGATGGCTATCTTCTTCTTACTGATCGGTCTGGAGATTGAAAGGGAATTATATGCAGGTGAGCTATCCAGCATCCGGAATGCATCCCTTCCTGTTGCAGCGGCTATTGGTGGTATGGCCGTACCAGCACTCATTCACTTTGGGCTAAACCAGGGTACAGCCACAGAAAATGGCTTTGGCATACCCATGGCGACGGATATTGCTTTTGCCTTAGGTATTCTTTCGTTGGTGGGGAAACGGGTGCCCCTTGCCTTAAAAGTTTTTTTGACGGCACTGGCTATTATTGATGATTTAGGAGCTATTCTCATCATAGCTGTATTTTATACCCAGGAATTGAATACGGTTTACCTGTTCATGGCTTTGGGCATATTTGGCGCTTTGCTGGTGCTGAACCGGCTGAAAGTACATTCGTTGATTCCATACCTGCTTGGTGGCGTAGTCATGTGGTATTGTATGCTGCAGTCGGGGGTGCATGCCACTATTACCGGTGTGCTGCTGGCCTTTGCTATTCCTTTTGGTGATGGAAAAGAAAAATCACCTTCTTATAAACTGCAGCACTTTTTGCATATACCTGTGGCTTTTATTATTGTTCCTCTATTTGCATTGGCCAATACCGGTATTCTGCTGAATACACCAATGGGTGAAGTGCTGGGCAACAGCAACAGCCTGGGTATACTTGGAGGACTGATTATTGGTAAACCGGCGGGCATCTTGTTGCTGTGTTATCTCGCCATTAAAATAAAGGCTGCCCGAATGCCGGATGGCGTTAACTGGCTGCAATTGGCCGGTGCTGGTGTGCTGGCAGGGATTGGTTTCACCATGTCCATCTTTATTACCCTGCTGGCCTTTGCTGATCCGCTGATGGTGCAGTATTCCAAAATCTCCATACTGGTTGCCTCCTTGCTGGCAGGTGCTGCAGGATATATACTGATTAGCAATGCAACTGCTAAGCATGTTATGGAAGTAGAAGAAGAAACTGCGGAAATCAGTAGTTGATTTTTACCTTGGCTTATGGGCATTCGGTTTTTGCTCCAGCCAGTTCACATACTCCAGCGAACCCAGCCGAAAACGAAGCGGTAATGAAACTGCTTTTTCCAGTTGCCATTCTTTTTGGCAAAAAAGGCCGAGATGCCTTGTGTAATAATTGGCTGATACAGGTTGTTGAATTAAAGGTTGGGAAAGAATTTTACCGGGCAGGTAGTCTATATATAAAACCTTATTGGTACCAAGAGAAAGTTTGGTAACAGGGGTAAAATTTGTTTCAATTAAACAGTAATAGGGTTTTTGCTGCGCAAAACCACCGTCAGAAAACATTAACAGGAACACAACAAGAAAGAAAGTGAGCCGTTGCTGCATGTTTCTTTTATTTGTTCCTAAATTTACGGCATTATTTTTGTGCAAAGGCGAAATTTTTTTACGCCACCTGATTATTAAACAGACGAACCAATGGCCCTTAGCCAGAGCTTACAGCAGAAATTACTGCAAAAACTGTCGCCCCAGCAGATTCAATTAATGAAACTGCTGCAGGTGCCTACGGCCAATCTGGAAACAAGGATCAAGGAGGAACTGGAAGAAAACCCGGCCCTGGAACTGGATGAGGAAAAGCATGATGAAGGGGCGGATGAACTGAAAGATGAATTCAGTGAAAACGGAGAAGAGGACTTTGAGGAAATGGATGGCAGCGAGGATGAATACGACAATATAGATGTTAGCGAATATGTGCAGGATGGCGATGATGAAGTGGGCGACTATAAACTGCGTGANNTACGAAATGCTGATCAACCAGCTGGGCCTGCTGAAACTGGAAGAAAAGGAGCAAACCATTGCCGAACAGATCGTAGGAAGTATTGACGAAGATGGCTACCTGCGCAGGGAAACTGCCGCTATCGTTGATGACCTTGCTTTTCGCCAAAATATAATTGCTACAGAACAGGAGGTAGAGGCATTGATCAAACGTATCCAGCAGTTTGATCCCCCTGGTGTAGCTGCCCGTAACCTGCAGGAATGTTTGTTGTTGCAGTTAAAACGGCAAAAAGATGAGGGCAAACAGGTTGA
>DEHX01000077.1:2616-4812 GCA_002352145.1 Chitinophagaceae bacterium UBA2789 | reverse complement strand
CTTATCCAGACCGTAAGCAAGGGCGGCGGCTGTGGGCTCGTTCACAATACGGCGAACGGTCAAACCGGCAATTTCCCCGGCTTCCTTGGTAGCCTGGCGCTGTGCATCGTTGAAGTAGGCCGGTACGGTGATCACCGCTTCGGTTACTTCCTGGCCGAGGTAATCTTCGGCAGTTTTTTTCATTTTTTGGAGCACCATGGCGCTGATTTCCTGCGGGGTATACAGCCTGCCATCTATGTCAATACGAACGGTATTATTGTCACCTTTTACCACTTTATAGCTCCAGTGGGTGATTTCTTCGCCCACTTCGTCGAAACGGCGGCCCATAAAACGCTTCACGGAAGCGATGGTATTATGCGGGTTGGTGATGGCCTGGCGTTTGGCAGGGTCACCCACTTTGCGTTCGCCATTCTTCAGAAAAGCCACTACAGACGGGGTTGTACGGCGTCCCTCGTCGTTGGCAATCACCACCGGTTCGTTGCCTTCCATAACGGAAACGCAGCTATTGGTGGTTCCTAAGTCTATTCCTATGATTTTTCCCATGATTCTAGATTTTTGAGTTCGCTATAGCTTGTCAATCATTGTGCCGCGGGGGCGGAAAGTGAAATTTTGTCATGCTGGTGGGTGGNNAGGTTGGAGAGGGTACTCATCATTTTGCTCATCCGGTCCATGGCCATCTGCAGGCGGAGGCTCTCCATCTCTCCCATTTCGCTCATCGAGTCGAGGTCTGATTTGAGTTTATCCTTCATGGCATCTATATCTGCTTTGGAAACCTGTTGGTTGCGGCCGGAAGAACGGACGAATTTGATTGAATCAGCGTTACGTCCCTGTTGCAGGGCAAGGGTCCTGTTTTGAAGAAGTTTAAAAGAATCCAATTGAATAGCGGTCATAGTTCGCTGCTGCTGCATTTTTGAAAGCAGTTCCCGCTGTTTTGCTTTTTGTACGTTAATTGCTTTCACTTTGGCCATAATTGCTTTCAGGTCTTCCTGTGCGGATTTTGCTGCCTGCATCATAACAAGAAAAGCAAGGGCTTCAATATCCTGTCCGTTCATAGAACCTAGAACAGCATATGCTTGCGTCTTCGCTTTGATATCTTCCGGAGATAGTTTTTTCTCATTTGTTTCCCTGGCTGTATTTTTTACCCACTGCACATGTTTGGAGTTGATACCCGACATCAGTTTGGTAAAAAAGGCTTCCTCTTCAGCCGTTGGGACTGGCTGGGCTATTGTTACAGATGAAATGAAAAGGAAACTGCTGAATATAAGTACTACTGGAAGTTTCATAGTAAATAAGTTTAGCTACTAAAGTTCTGCTTTTCCCTGTTCATACTGAAAATCAATTTTGTTCTTGCTAAAAAGACGTTACACTTAAATGATTTGCTTTAACTTACATTCAGTTTCAGATCTTTTTTTAAAATTTCCGGATCATGAAAAATTGTTCGGGTCCTCTCCCTGCACCTCATCACCTCACCCTACTGTTTTGTTTTTTCTTTGTCTTTCTATTAACATTAAACGGATTTTCACAACCAGAAAAACTACAACAGTTAAAAGCATGGGAAAGAGAAATAATAACCGCTTATAAAAACAAAGATTTTGAGAGCATCATCCGGATCGGGGATTCAATGTTAGTGCTTGCGCCGGCTAACAAACGGGTACTGGGTTCTTGTTTTGATATTGCCTTGAACCAGTTAAAAGATACAACCAAAGCACTGAGCTACCTGCAGAAAGCTGTTGAACAACATCCTTATGATGAATACTTCTTGAGTAATTACGGCTGGTTACTATTGCTGAGAAAGCAGTTTACCAAAGCCGTTATTGCTTGTACGAGTGCCTACCAGGCCAATCGTTCCTCTGTGCCTGCCATCATCAACTATGCACATTGCCTGCAGCTAATGGGACTTACAAAAGATGCCGCAGCACTATATGAAGAAGCCATGGCCTTAACAACCAGCCTTGACTCCTACTTGCAAATGCAGGACGCCGATTATGCTTTCCTTCACAGTTTGTTTCCGTCCGCCGGTTTTGATTCGGTACGGATTGCCGAAAGAGAAAAAATGAATGCAGCCCTTACGCAATATACCAGGGCCAACAAACTATACAATGAATTTGAAGAAAAGAATGTAAAGGGGAAAACAACGATCAAAGAAATAATACCGCTGCTCAATGCCGGGCTGGAAGAAGAAAAAAAACAATCTCC
>DEHX01000077.1:0-2521 GCA_002352145.1 Chitinophagaceae bacterium UBA2789 | reverse complement strand
TGCAATGGCCAATGTGCTAACAATTAATGGTGAAACAGAAAGGGCACTGCCCATTGTCAGGGATAAAGTAATTCCTGCTATGGAAAAATACAATGCGTATGAAGATATCATTGACCCTTATCTTTTTTTAAGCAACTATTACCAGGACAAGGGCGAAGCCGATTCGGCNNTGCCGGAAGAAGATCACCAGACATTGCGCTACCTGCAGGCATTAAAAGAAACAGGCGTTATTTATTATGCTGAAAAAAACTATGACTCTGCAAAGTATTATTTCGAACAATCAGCCCGGGTACTGTACACCATACGCAACACACTTCCCTTTGATGAAAAGATGAGATTTCTTTCCGCCAATGCAGGTTTATTCAATTACCTGGCTTTATGCCATTACCAGGCAGGTAATCATGCCGGCGTATTTGATGCACTGGAAGAATCAAGGTCACTGGTACTGCTGGAGAAAATGGGCGGAAAAACTGCAGGGAAAGTAAGTCTTGCCCAACTGCAGGAGAAAATGAAAGAAGATGAAATGTACCTGCTCACTTATTTTTCCAATCCTGATGAGGGCTTGTCTGAAAAGCTGATCATGGCAATCACCAAACAAACCACAGCCGTCAAATTATTGTCTGACAGTGCTTTTGTATTCAACGGAACCGGCCCTCTCAAAACGGTGCATATTGACACCATGTTTGCCAATTTCCAGAAGCCATGGCTTTCTTCTTCCAACAATGCAGAAGACCAGTTTCTCAAAAAACCACTTTTGATTTTTGCCATCTACATGCAACTCGAGCTGGCCAAAGCATCAGACCCGGCAAGAGGATTAAAACTGGAAGAAACGGCTGAGAAAATTTCTCATACGCAAAATGCTATGGCCATCGGTTCTGCGTTTTACCAGTCGCTGATCAAACCATTCGAAAAGCAACTGGCCGGCAAGAAAAAAGTTATTATTATCCCCGACGGGCAATTGTCTTTTGTTCCATTTGAGATTTTACCCAATGAAAATGGCAGGCATCTTATTGAACAGTACACTGTCTCCTACCTGCCTTCTGTAAAAGTGGCCGCCTTCCTGGCCAACCGCCAGGCCGGGTATAAAGGAACAAAGGCAGCCATTATTGGCAACCCGGTTTACCAGGAACTTACTGAACAGGACATGCAACAAGGGGCAAGACCTGTTTACCGTTCTGCTGAAGCCCACCAGTGGAGCTCACTGCCGGAAACAAAAACAGAGATTGATGCTATCAAAAAGTATTACCCGCAGGCCCTTGTTCTATCTGCCAGTAATTGTACAGAAGAAAAATTCAAGACGTTATTCCCGGGAAGCGCTGAAAAATATGCACTGGTACATTTTGCCACTCACGGCCATGTGATTGATGATAAGCCGGGGCTTTCCTCCGTTGTATTAAACCAGCTGCCCGGCAAAAGAAAAGACGATGGTTATCTTACGGCCGATGAGATTGAAAAAATGAAAATACCGGCACAATTGGTTGTATTGTCTGCCTGCCAGACAGGTAAGGGAATGCTGATGCAGGGTGAAGGGGTGCAAGGCCTGTCCTCTTCCTTCCTTGTAGCCGGTGCCAATTCACTGGTTGTTTCGTTGTGGAGTGTGGCCGACAAAAGCACCAGCCTTTTTATGCAGGAAGTGTATAAAATGGTCAACAAAGAAAAATTATCCTTCAAAGATGCCGTTCAAAAAGTAAAGCAAGCTTTCCTGGACGGAAAGATGGGTGAAGAATACCGAAAGCCTTATTATTGGGCGCCCTTTATTTATATTGGCAACTAATTTTATTGCTATGGCCACAGCTATCGCCGACAAACTGCGCATCAAACCCGGGTACACCCTGCTGACACTGCATGCGCCAACTGATTTTAAAAAAGGATTAGGGGCTTTGCCTTCCGGGGTAAAAATAACCGATGCCGGAAAAACCTATCAACAGGTGCATTGGTTTGTGCTTAATAAAGCACAGTTAGAAAAGGAATTGAGCAAAGTGATGAAACTGGTCAAACCGGAAGTAACCATTTGGGTGTATTATCCGAAAGTAAGTTCCAAATTACAAACTGACCTGACAAGGGATAAGGGCTGGGAATGTCTATTGGCTGAAAGCGACAAACTCACCTGGATCAACCTGGTTTCTTTTAATGATACCTGGAGTGTGTTTGGTTTCCGGGCCAAAACCGAAGCGGATAAAAAGAAAGAAGCCAAAGGCAACCCGGAACGGGAAATTTTTAAATGGGTGAACCCAACAACCAAAGCAATTAAACTGCCGGATGATATGGCAAGTGCATTGAAAAAAAATAAAAAGGAAGCGGCTTATTTTGAAACACTTTCTTTTACCAACAAGAAAGAATATATCGAATGGATTGTAACGGCGAAAAGAGAGGAAACCAGGGCGGAGAGAGTGAAGGGAACGATAGAGCGGTTGGGAAAGAAGTGGAAGAACCCGAGGAATTTGTGAGAGTATAAGGTTTAAAGTTTAAGGTTTTATGTTAACGTTGAAAAGGACAGACAGTAACGACAAAGATTTTCATT
>DEHX01000059.1:2910-15616 GCA_002352145.1 Chitinophagaceae bacterium UBA2789 | reverse complement strand
TCAAAATCAAAAGTGCGGCCATCTAATTTTACAGTGATATTACTGACGGGGCCGGTTATCAGCCAGGAATCATCGTCAGTTACCGTATGTTTTTTCTGACCGGGTGAGGTGAACAGCTCAAAATGTATTTTTTTCTTATCAATGCCCTTTGCTTCTAAATAATCTTTTACAGAGAAGATCATTTCTTCCGGCCCACAAATAAAGAATTCGTCTGTATTGGAATAATCCAGTAAGCCGGACAGTTCATTCAGTTTATCAGTATTAATGCGGCCAAAATTGATTTTAGTATCCGTTCTTTCCCGGCTTAAAATATGAACGAGGTTGAACCGGTTCATGTATTTGTTCTTCAATGCCTCCAGTTCTTCAAAGAAAATAATGGAGCTGCGGTTTTTGTTGCCATACACCAGGGTGAAACTGCTTTCCGGCTCCGTGGCCAATGTTGTTTTGATAATGGACAAAACAGGAGTGATACCACTGCCGGCAGCAAAAGCAGTATAATTTTTTTTATTGGCAGGGTTCAATTCTGTATAAAATTTACCAACAGGCGGCATCAGTTCAATCACCGTTCCTTTTTTCAGCCTGTCATTGGCATAGCTGGAGAAGATACCACCTTTGACTTTTTTTATAGCAACCCTTAACTGGTTGTCTAAAGGTGAAGAGCAAATGGAATAAGTTCTTCTTACTTCATGCCCGTTGATTTTTGTCCTCATAGCCAGGCTCTGTCCCTGGCGGAAAGCAAAAACTTCTTTTAATTCTTCAGGCACATCAAATACTACAGAAACACAATCACTGGTTTCTTTTTTGATTTCTTTTACCGGTACCGGATGAAAATGAATTGACATAAATCAGGATTGTTTTCTTAAGCCATCGATCATGATCATTACCATATTGTCTTCAAGTTCCTGGGCACTGATACGGGCCTTGCTGCGATGCCAGCTTTCAATACCGCTAACAGCATGCAGCATGATGAGAACTGCAGTTGGCGCATCAATTTTTCTGATCTCATTTTTTGCAATGCCATCCTCAATGATAGAGGCAAATTTTTTGCGGTAACTCCTGCGCTGGTTCTGGAAATTGGACAGATAAGGCTCTTCCAGGTGCTTCCATTCCCTGTCGCTTACATAGACAGCCTCATAATTGCCTGTCATCTGTTTGATATGAAAACGGAGCAGCTGTTCAATCTTGGTAATTGATTTATGGGAACTGCTTTCAATGGCTTCAATCGTTGTATTATAAACATTAGCTACATCAAAACAGATGGCTTCTAATATCTCGTTTTTGGACCGGATATGGTTATAGAGGCTGGCTGCTTCAATACCTACTGCTTCCGCCAAATCCCGCATAGAAGTGGCGGCGAAGCCTTTTTCCCTGAACATTGCGGCTGCTTTCTTCAGGATCAGCCCTTTTTTGGAAGCCTTTTGTCGTTGTGCTTTTGCCATAGTTTCAAAGATAACGAACCATGTTTTATTGGAAAATATGAGTTATATCAATTTGGGCATTCATAATACGCAGAAGCCCTTTTTTCAGGTAGCTAAAATTTAGGTAGGTTTGCGGCGCCTTATGGGCAGCCGGTAGTCAATAGTTGTGAGTCCATTAGCCAGATTTGCTGACCCGGCTTTTCAAATTTCAAGTAAAAATTAATAGTAAGAATCATGTCACTTATCACCGTTGGAACCATGGCATTTGATGCGATCGAAACTCCTTTTGGAAAAACCGATAGAATTGTGGGCGGATCTGCTACCTATGTAGCCTATGCAGCCAGCAATTTTGTAAAACCGGTTCAGCAGATATCAATTATCGGAAATGATTTTCCCGAAGAAGAACTGGCTGAACTACGCAGCAGGGGTGTATGGCTGGATGGGGTGGAAGTGGTGCCTGATAAGAAATCTTTCTTCTGGAGCGGCCGTTATCATGAGGACATGAACAGCAGGGATACACTTGTTACTGATTTGAATGTACTGGCTGATTTTGACCCCAAAATACCCGACAGCTACCAGGGTGCTGAATTCCTGATGCTGGGTAACCTGGCGCCAAAGATCCAGCTGAATGTAATACAGGAATTGAAGCAACGGCCCAAGCTGATTGCTATGGACACGATGAATTTCTGGATGGAATCAGCCATGTCTGAACTAAAGATCGTTTTGAAGTATGTAGATATGCTGATTGTGAACGATGCGGAGGCAAGACAATTGACAGGCCTTTTTTCATTAGTAAAAGCAGCCAAAGCCATTTTGCAAATGGGCCCTAAATACCTGATCATTAAAAAAGGGGAGCATGGCGCTTTACTGTTCCAGGATGATGAAGTGTTCTTTGCGCCTGCATTGCCNNGGTCACCTGGCCAAGACAGGTGATATTTCTTTTGATAATATGAAACGGGGAATCATTGTGGGCTCGGCTATGGCCAGTTTCTGTGTAGAAAAATTTGGCCCGACAAGATTGAAAGAAGTTACTGCTGAAGATATTTCCGGCCGCATTCAGCAGTTTAAAGATTTGGTGAGTTTTGATATAGAACTGGTGTAAACTTGCGAGCCCCCCGAATTATTTTTTCCTCTAAAAGGAATTTACCGGGGGCGAAGCAAACTAATTATCCTGTTCAGCTCTTCGCCTTTGTTCTGAAAAATTTTCTCAGTTAAATCTGTCCAATCAGGATTTATACTTTCTATAAGCTTGATTTTTTTAAGCCTTGAGCCTCCTTTAACCTGCTTCTCCCGCTTAAACGCATCAGCTGTAAGCGAAAAAACTTCATAATAAACCAGTTTATTGATATTATACCTGGAGGTGAAGCTATTTGTATAAACTCCTTTTTTGTGCTCATTAACTCTCCTGTACAAATCGTCAGTTGCTCCGCAATACAAAACTTTATTATGAGCATTAGACATAATATAAAAGTATCCAGGTTTGTTCATACTGACAGATAATAGGAGATTGCTTCGGAAATTATAAGTACTCACTAAATTCGAAGATTTGCGGCTTACGTCTTATAATTTCCTCGCAAGTACTACCACATTTTTAAAAGAAGATTTCTTTCCCTGAAGATTAAATATCTCTGTAAATACAACGTAAGAACCCACTGGTAATTTTAGACCCTTATCATCCAGCCCGTCCCAGTTCCAGTAACCATTTAATCCCATTGTTCCGTTACGAACCAAATTACGAACCGGCCTTCCGGATGGATCGAATACGGTGATGTTGGCGACGTAACCTGTTTCGGTTAGGGCATATTGAATGGAGGCAATATCATCCCTGCCGTCATTATCGGGTGAGAAAACTTTGGGAGTTACTTCAATCGTTGCATTGATAATTTGTATCCTTTTGTATTGGGAATTTTGATAAGTGGGTGTGCCGTAACCTGCTGTTGAGGCGGCGCTGGTCCAGTTGGCCGCATCTTGTGAAGCGCCATTAGGATCAATTCTTTCCAACGCAACACCTTCGGCAATATCGATCAGTTTGAAATGCCAGTCATCTTTATACTTCACTTCATCAATAACATTGCCCTGGAAGTTTAGTGCCACTACTGTTCCTTCATCATCCGGAAAAGAAGGAGGGGAAGATATGATCAATACATTATCAGGACTTTTTACCAGGTATTGCATGGAAAGATTATCGGCATTTTCCGTTTCGACAATATAATCACCCGGGAAAACATAAAAAGGTACAGGGCTTAATGCTTTTATCGAACTGACTACACCACTGCTGTTGCGGTTGGCGATAAAAAGCTTTGATGCGTCAAATATTTTGTTACTGTTATTATAGAACTCAACATAATCAAACGCATTGCTCCGGGGGTTGAATAATATTTCATTGATGATCCATTCTCCGGGCGCAGCATCAACAGGTAAACCAACCCGGGCTTTATTGGCACTGCCAATACTATTGCCTTTGCAATCCTTAATATTGGAAGCAGTAATGGTGTAAACTGTGTTTGCAGACATAGCCGTTGCAGTTCGAATTTGTACTGTATTAAAAAGCGGCGCAAGGGTAGTGGCACTGATCAAGGTAAGGCCACCATCAATGGAATAATTGGATAGGGTAGCCCCAATCAAACTATCGACGGGTTCATCAAATACAAGTATGACGGTTGTGTTATCTGTAGTGTAAGCTCTTTTTAATTGCGGAGCGGCTGCGTCATTATTTACTGCGTCAACGGAATTTTTCTTTCCTGGTGAGCCGCCGGAAGTATTGGTGCTGGCTTTCCAGTTGCTGATTCCGGCGCAGGGGCTTTTGGTATCAGCCATTTCCAGTGTCCAGCCACCTTCCTTTTTTAGTTCATTCTGGTACCAGGCAGAAGTATAAGCTACAGCATGTATCGTTCGGCCGTTGGCAGCTCTCAGAAATAACTGGTCTCCGTCATTATCCAGCGATGGAAAACTGGTTACTGAAATAACAGTACCGAATACGGACATGGCTGCTACAGCACTTCCGGTACATACGATCACAAAACTGTCTGGCTGCAAAGTGAAATTAGGCATCGGCCCACTTTGACCACTGGCATCTCCAATTCGCCAGTTCTGCAAATTGATGGGAGCTGCAGTCGTATTTTTTAATTCAATCCATTCGTTGTTGGGTAAGCCCACCTGCGGAGAAGGGTCCGCCATTATTTCATCAATAACTACATCATACCTGTTTTGGGAGAGTAAACAAACAGGTGTAAGTATGATCAGTATCAGAATGGATAAGGTTGGTTTCATTATGTCAAGATAAATAATGATTTCAAAATTCTGAATGCCACAATTTTTGATGATTTTTTGGTTGTAACCGGCTGCCCGGTTATTTTTGCACCGCAATGATGATACTGAAACATACAAAACGCAATAAGAAACATTCCTAGGGGAAGGTTTGCAGCGTTATGTATGTGTCAACATAAAAGTTTAGCAGGCCTTCCAGACGGAGGGCCTTATTTTTTAACCTCACTTCTAATTGCTAAGTACAGAATGGAAGTGAATAAAACTGAGATTAATGAAAGTGGCAGTAGTAGGGGCTACCGGCCTCGTAGGTACAAAAATGTTACAGGTGCTGGCTGAAAGAAATTTTCCGGTTNNGGGAAATAAATATAAAGTGGTGAGCATGACAGATGCTATTGCTGCCAGACCTGCTGTAGCAATTTTTTCTGCGGGAGGAGGCACTTCGCTGGAATGGGCACCCAAATTTGCTGAATCTGGGATTACGGTTATCGATAATTCATCGGCGTGGAGAATGGATCCCACAAAACCATTGGTAGTACCTGAGATCAATGCCGATGTATTGACTGTAAATGATAAGATCATCGCCAATCCGAATTGTTCCACTATTCAAATGGTTGTGGCTTTAAACCCACTGTACAAAAAATATGGTATCAAACGAATTGTAGTAAGTACTTACCAGAGTGTAACGGGTACCGGTGTCAAGGCTGTTGAACAGTTACGGGGCGAACGGTTAAAGGAGGTGAAGGGAGAGAGCACTGAATACCCTATGGCGTATAAATATCCCATTGACCTGAATGTAATTCCTCAGATTGATGTGTTTCTGGAAAATGGTTATACCAAAGAAGAAATGAAAATGGTAAAGGAGACCTGCAAGATCATGCGGGATGATTCCATACGGGTAACAGCCACCACGGTACGCATTCCGGTGATGGGCGGACACAGTGAAAGTGTAAACGTAGAGTTTACCAATGATTTTGACCTGGCTGAAGTAAAATCGATACTGCAGTCTGCTCCCGGTGTTATTGTTGTAGATGATACTGCCACGCAGCAATACCCTATGCCGATGGATGCCCATGAAAAAGATGAAGTATTTGTGGGAAGACTAAGAAGGGATGAAAGTCAGCCCAACACTTTAAATATGTGGGTGGTTTCAGATAACCTGAGAAAAGGAGCTGCTACGAATGCAGTACAAATAGCGGAATACCTGCTTGAAAAAGGATTGATATAAAAGAAGGGCTTCATTGAAGCCCTTTTTATGATAAAAGTTTCTTAGAACCTTTCTGCTACTTTATTCCAGTTCACCACGTTCCAGAAAGCTGCGAGGTAATCAGCTCTCCTGTTCTGGTATTTAAGATAATAGGCATGTTCCCACACATCTACACCGAGAATGGGTTTGCCCTTTACTTCTGCAACATCCATCAAAGGATTATCCTGGTTAGGGGTAGAAGTGATTTCTAACTTACCCTCTATAACGATCAGCCATGCCCATCCGCTGCCAAACCTTGTCATGCCGGCATTGGCAAATTTTTCTTTGAATGCATCAAAAGAACCAAAAGCTTCATTGATGGCATCAGCTAATTTTCCGGTCGGTGTGCCGCCGGCATTAGGGCCAAGGCTTTCCCAGAAGAAAGTGTGGTTCCAGTGTCCGCCGCCATTGTTTCTTACAGCTGGTGAAATTGATCCTGCAGCTGCTACCAGTTCTTCCAGAGATTTATTTTCATGTGGTGTACCTGCAATGGCTTTGTTCAGGTTGTCGACATAAGCCTGGTGATGTTTGCCATGGTGTATCTGCATGGTTTGTGTGTCGATATGCGGTTCCAGCGCATCATGTGCATAAGGAAGGGGTGCTAGTGTAAATGACATAGTAAAGTATTTTAAATGTTAGAATGTAAATTGGTTAATTGGATAACAAAAGTAGGCAGTTGGAGTTTAATAAATCAGGCTCCTGTTTGAATTGTTTCCTATCTCGAAAACTATTGGGTTAGACGGTTAAGCTTTTTGCCTTTTTCGGTAAAAGTTTCCACTATGCCTCTTGATTCAAGGTCGAGTCGGACGGATATAGTGTACCAGGGTATAGATTTCTTGAAGCCGGGCATTTTCTTTTTGATGATGCTGACTACATTGTCTGTCAGTTCAGTAAAGGTTTTGCCCTTGCTCCCCTTCAAACTTTGTAAAATCGCTGCTTTAAATGGTTCATAGATTTCAGCGGCAATGGTAAACTGGCTGCCGGTGCGGGGATGTGTAGTAGTCACCTTCTTTTTTGTAGCCGCTTTTGCCATATATTATCTTTTAGATTTAAAGAAATCTTTCATCAGCTGCGCACATTCCTCTTTCATCACCCCTCTTATCAATTCTGTTTTGGGGTGAAAGGGCCAGTTGGTGCCGGCTGTTTTTTTGTAGCCGTTCTTTTCATCATCAGCACCGTAAACCACTTTGCCGATCTTGCTCCAGTAGGCAGCACCAGCACACATAAAACAAGGTTCAACTGTTACATAAAGTGTTCCTTCCGGCAGGTATTTGCTTCCCAATGAATTGAAAGCAGCTGTCAGGGCAATCATTTCGGCATGGGCGGTCGGGTCATTTAGCCGTTCAGTCATATTATGACCCCGGGCAATGATCTTNNAGCGCCTGCATCATGAAATATTCGTCCGTCATATTTGTGTACCTTGTTATAAAATTAGAACTAATGCCAGATATAGCCAGCCTGGAAAAAATGCACCAATATTTCAACAGAGGGGAAACAAAGCCTTATTCGTTTCGCAAAGAACAACTAAAGAAACTAAAATCCTCCATTATCAATCATGAAGAAGATCTGTATAATGCTTTGTATGCTGATCTGAAAAAAAGCAAAGAAGAAACCTGGGTGACAGAAACAGGTATGGTGATTTCTGAGCTGAATGCTGCTATTAAAGACCTGCGCAACTGGATGGAGCCGGAAAGAGTATCCACTAATTTACTCAACCTTCCATCGGGCAGCAGGGTGATGAAAGAGCCATTGGGTGTAGTATTGATCATCGGTCCGTGGAATTATCCATTTCAGTTGCTTATCAATCCGCTGATAGGGGCATTAGCCGCCGGCAATTGTGTGGTGTTAAAACCCAGTGAATTTGCTCCGGCTACAGATGCTGTCATGAAAAAGATCATTGAAGATGTTTTTCCGCCGGAATATATTTTATATGTGCAGGGAGAAGGACAAACCGTTATTCCTTCCATGATGAATAATTTCAGNNCGTATTGCTGTCACCAAATTTTCCAATGCCGGACAAATGTGTGTGGCGCCGGATTATGTGCTGGTGCATAGTTCGGTAAAAGATAAATTACTGAGTGAGTTGAAAGCAACCCTGCCGAAATTTTTCAGTGAAAAGCCGGAAGAAAGTTATAACTACGGAAAGATCATTAATGAGAGACAGTTTAACAGGATTGCCGGATACTTGTCAAGCGGTTCCATCGAATTTGGCGGCAGAACAGATAAAGAAAAACTGTTTATTGAACCCACCATACTGACAAATATTGCTCTTGATGCACCAGTGATGAATGATGAAATATTCGGCCCTGTACTTCCTGTTATCTCCTTTGAGACAATGGAAGAGGCAAAGTCTATTATTGACCGACATCCCAATCCCTTATCGTTTTATATTTATACATCCAGTTCCAGGAAAGAAGAAGAATGGTTGCAGGCGATACCTGCTGGCGGTGCCTGTGTCAACAACTCCAGCTGGCACCTGACCAATCATCACCTGCCTTTCGGCGGCAGGGGATTTAGCGGGATGGGTTGTTATCACGGCAAATATTCATTCGAAACCTTCAGCCATAAAAAAGCTGTNNAAATGAGAAAACTAAAAAGGCTGGCAATTGTTATTTTACTGCTCATCGCTGTATTTGTGGTGTATGTAGAAATTGTCAACCGTAATTCAAAGAATATGACGTACCGCCAGAAAGTATTAAAAGCCGTTTACCCTGCCTGGATGTGGATCACTAAGCTTACCGGAAAAAATACCAAAAAAATGAATAACGAATCGGCTAAAACCCCCTTTCAATCATTTTATGATTTGTCTGCTACTCAAATCGATGGGAAAGAAATAAAATTTGCTGACTTTAAAGGGAAAAAGTTGTTGCTGGTGAATACGGCTTCTGATTGCGGCTACACTAATCAATATGCTGACCTGCAAAAATTATATGAAGATTTCAGTAATAAACTGGTGGTAATCGGTTTTCCCGCAAATGATTTCAAGGAACAGGAAAAGGGAACAGATAAAGAAATAGCACAGTTCTGCCAAAAAAACTATGGGGTTACATTCCCCATTATGAAAAAATCAGTGGTGATAAAATCAGAACAACAAAACCCGGTGTATCAGTGGCTCACAGATTCATCCAAAAACGGATGGTGTAACCAGCAACCCAGCTGGAATTTTTCCAAGTACCTGTTGGATGAAAACGGAGTGCTCACCAATTATTTCGATCCTTCAGTTTCTCCTCTAAGTAAAGAGATAACTGATAAGCTCAGGTAAGCAATGATGAACTATAACGATATCATTGGTACTCTTGGCGTAAGCCTCATTTTGCTTGCCTATTTTCTCAATGTTTTTGGCTGGCTCAGCAATAAGAATAAATTATTCTACCTGCTTAATATTGTTGGTGCAGGATTAGCCTGTTATGCATCCTGGTTGATACGGTACTGGCCTTTTGTAATACTGGAAGGGGTTTGGTGCCTTGTTTCAGTAATCGGTTTATTGAAATCAACACTGAATAAGAAGCCTACCGGTTAAGGATTGCCGCAATACCTTCCCTGTAGCTGGTGATGCTGAAAGAAGGGAAGGCCTTTTTAAATTTGTCACTGCTGAAAATATAATCCTGTTCAAACTGGTACAGCAATTCCTTTATTTCCCTGATACTAGGTACAAATAATCCCGCCATATTTATCATAAAACGGGAAAGGACGCTATGATTAATTTCTTGGCCTGTTACTTCGTTAATTAATTGCATAAATTCTTTTCCGGTGGGAAAACTTTCATCGCAAGGTAAATGCCAGGTCTGGTTCCATGTACCGGGAGAATTGGCCAGCAATGCAGTGGCTTTACCGGCATCTGGGGTATAAATAAAAGTTCGTTTGGATTGGTCCGTAATCAACCATTGCGCTTTCTTGCCTTTCCGGATATTATCAAATACCATGGCATTGACTACACTCAATGTTTTACCCGGACCATAAAATTCAGGTGCCCGGCAGATCATGGCGGTAAGATTCCCGCTTTTTACCTCATTCAGCAGCATATTTGCAATAGCAGCCCTGATTTTTCCCTTTTCACTGGAGGGATTAAATGGTGTTTCTTCTGTTATAACCCCCGTGACCGGCCCATACATATAAATATTGTCAAAGAAAACAAGTTTGGCTCCCTGTTTTTTGCAGGCATCAATCACATTACGCATTACAATAGGCCATTGTTCCCGCCACACCGTTGTTTTGTAAACCAGTCCTGCAGCGAGGTAAACAATTTCAGAACCTTGTACTGCAGTTTCCGTTTGTGCTGCATTCAGCAAATCGGCAGCAACAAGTTCATCGGTTTCATTTACTTTTTTTGGAGTACGGCTGACCAAACGAATAGAAGAAGAATAAGCAGGTAAGGCTTTTGCCAGTTCAGTGCCAATTATACCACTGGCTCCGAGTATAGTTTGCATAAAATTTTTGTGTGAAGTTACACCAGCCTTAATTAACCGGGCACTTTTCATGATAGTTCACCAGTTCGATGGGAGTTTTTTCAAAAGTATAACCTGTGTACACCTTTTCAATTTCGTTCAGAACGGCATTAATTTCTTCAACTGATTTAAGGGTTACCAGTTTGTTGCGGTATTCTTTGATATTCGGCAGGCCCTTCAGGTAGTTGGCATAATGTCTTCTCATTTCATTTACTCCTACTACCGGGTTTTTCCATTCTACAGATTTATGTAAGTGTTTTTTACATACAGCCACCCTGTCTTCAATCGTAGGAGCCGGTAAATGTTCTCCTGTTTTGATGAAATGTTTGATCTCATTGAATATCCATGGATAGCCGATAGCCGCCCGGCCAATCATAATGCCATCAACGCCATACCGGTTTTTGTATTCCAATGCTTTTTCAGGAGAATCAATATCGCCGTTGCCAAAAATGGGAATGCTGATGCGGGGATTGTTCTTTACTTTACCGATTAATGTCCAGTCGGCTTCGCCTTTATACATCTGCGTTCTTGTACGGCCGTGAATAGCTAGTGCTTTGATGCCCACATCCTGCAAACGTTCGGCAACTTCTTCAATGTTCTTCGTATGATCATCCCAGCCCAGCCTTGTTTTTACTGTAACCGGCAATGTGGTAGATTTTACAACGGCGTCTGTAAGTCTTACCATTAAATCGATATCCCTTAATACACCGGCACCGGCTCCTTTCAATGCTACTTTCTTTACCGGGCAGCCAAAATTTATATCGAGTAAATCGGGATTCGTTACCTCCACGATTTTGGCAGCCAGCGAAAGGCTTTCTTCATCTCCGCCAAAGATCTGTATGCCTACCGGACGTTCATAGTCAAATATGTCAAGTTTCTTACGGCTTTTGATAGCATCCCTGATCAATCCTTCGCTGCTGATGAACTCGGTGTACATTAAATCAGCCCCGTTGTCCTTGCAAACGGCACGGAACGGCGGATCACTGACATCCTCCATTGGCGCCAGCAACAGCGGGAAATCAGGAAGTTGTATGTTGCCTATCTTTACCATTTAAGAAACGGCAAATTTACAGTTTAATCACCAGAGTTTATGTACGACAGTCATTCAAAAGGGATATCCTATACAGCAGGTTTTTTTATGCTGATAGCTTTTGCAGTGGCCGGTTCCATCCTTGCAGGCATACTAAGTATACCGGTATGGACCAATATGACGGGTCTTTCCATCACCAGCATGGAAAATGCCATCAGCGATCCGGCCAACAGTAATGCGGTGAAAGTGATTCAATGCATCTCGGCGATATTTGGTTTCTTCCTGCCCACACTGCTTACTGCCAAGATGATGAGCCGCAAGCCATTTCGGTTACTGGGTTTCACCGGCAACAGCAGTTTTACGGAAGCAGCATTGGTAATTGGTATCATGCTCACCGCTCTGTTTGTTTCCGGCGGTTTTGCCTGGCTAAATGAACAAATACCTGTTACTGATTCGCTGAAGAAGACTTTTGATAAAATGGAAGGTGATTATAACAAACAAGCAGAAGCGATATTGAGCCTCAACAGCACCGTTGATTATATAGTCGCTATCCTCGTCATGGCTTTTTTGCCGGCACTTTGCGAGGAAACCTTATTCCGCGGCGGGTTACAAAACTTTCTGACCCGTGCCACCCGCAATGTTTGGCTGTCTGTTATTATTGTCAGTATACTTTTTAGCATTGCCCATTTTTCTTACTATGGATTTTTATCAAGGGTCTTCCTGGGAGTAATGCTGGGGTTGATCTACTATTTCTCCGGCAAACTATGGTTGAGTATACTGGCGCATTTTGTCAATAATGCACTGGCCATAACAGTGGTATATGTATATAAACTACAGGGAAAACCAATGGCAGAAGCCATTAAGGAAGGAAATGACACGGCTTATTGGGGATTTATCGCCTTGCCTGTAGTAATACTTTTGCTGGTATTGTTTAAAAAGTATGCGAGAAAACCCGAAGAAGAATTGCCACCGGCTGATAAAAATGAAGAACTCCGAAATACACCATTTTATTAAAGTATCATCCTGCTATGGCATTTAACTGGTCAGTTTTTAAAACCCGGGCTCTTACAGCTATTGTATTTGTCGCCGTCATGCTGGCTGGGCTGCTTTGGAATAAATGGAGCTTTTTCATCCTGTTTTCCATCATTCATTTTGGCTGCTGGTGGGAGTACCTTAAGCTGACGGAAAAAATATACAGCACTTCCTTTCAAATTAATGCCAAACTCGGCTTCATGCTGGCCGGTTATGGACTGATGCTGTGGTTTTGTAAGGATAATTATCAAATTGCCGGTTACAGCCTTTC
>DEHX01000059.1:0-2706 GCA_002352145.1 Chitinophagaceae bacterium UBA2789 | reverse complement strand
TTACTGGCTAAATTTTTTATTCCCCTTCAGTATCATTTGCCGGGATTTGTGTTTGAGATAGATAGTTATCATTGGTTTGTTATTGCTGCCATCGCCGCCATTGCCGGAACATTCGGCGATCTGCTCGAATCCAAATTAAAACGAATGGCTGGTGTAAAAGACAGCGGCCAGATTATGCCGGGTCATGGTGGTTTTATGGACAGGTTTGATTCGTTGCTGCTTGCCACTCCTGCTGTTTGGTTGTATGTAAAGTTGATGATGTTATAAGAAAACTGCCATAACAAGTTAACCTATCAACTAATTGACCCGCTCCCTAACTTTGCCACATGACAATTCACAAAGAAGGCTATAAGACCATTGCGTACAGCACCATTGTGTTTGGTGTTATCAACCTGGCTTCGTTTTATTTTTTAAGTTCTTCAGCCCCGTATATCAGCCTTCTGCTTTTTATTGTCACGTTAGCATTATTATTGTTTCTCATTTCATTTTTCAGAATTCCTAAACGGCAGCATACCATTCAGGAAAATGCCATCGTTGCTCCTGCAGATGGTAAAGTAGTGGTGATAGAAGAAGTGCAGGCCGACGAATACTTTACAGACCGGCGCATCCAGGTTTCTATTTTCATGAGTCCGNNGTAGTGTACCGCAGCACCAACGGAAAAGAAATACTGGTAAAGCAAATTGCCGGGGCCCTCGCCAAACGCATCGTTAATTACCTGCAACCCGGTATGCAGGTGAAGCAAACCGAAGAAATGGGCTTTATCAAATTAGGCTCAAGGGTAGATTTGCTGCTGCCGCTGGATGCAAAGATCAATGTAAAGATCGGTGACAAGCCGCAGGGCGGTGTGACGGTGATTGCAACCTGGTAAGGACTCCCACTAAGCCACCAATAACTCAAATAGTTTAATTTACCTAGTATACTCAGCGTCTTTTATGTCTTTACGGGACACTAAAAGATTGCTTCTAACTCCTTCAACGAATAAACCGTATAAGTCGGCTTTTGATCATTGATCAATTCAAGCTTATTCGAAAGGTGGTTTACATGTACCTGGTCTATACCTGCATTCATAGCTCCTAAAATATCTACATCCATGCTGTCGCCGATCATAATGCTTTGTCCCGGGGTAGCTCCCGTTTTCTGAAAAGCATAATCAAAGATCTCCTTATGCGGTTTCAGGCTGTTGCTGCCTTCTGATGTGATCACATGCCGGAAATATTTATCGAGTCCAGAATATTTCAGCTTGCTGTGCTGTGTTTTTTCAAAACCATTGGTGATCAGGTGCAGCTCATAATTGTTGGCCGACAGGTAATCCAGTATTTCAAAAGTATAAGGAAAAAGTATTTTCCGGGTAGGCAGCAAGTCGAGGAAGCGGATCCCCATTTCCCTGGCCAGTGGTTCGTCTGCAATTTTGAAATCCAGTAAGGTCAGCCACATTCTCTTCCAGCGCAGTTCATCTACTTTGATATAGCCGTTGCGGTAGCGGTCCCATAGTTTATCGTTGTGTACGAGATAGTTTTTGTGAAATAACTCAAAATCATGAATACCTCTTTCGGCCAGGTTGAGTGAATGGTACAATTCATCCAGGGTTTGACGGCTGTTGGCTTCGAAGTCCCAAAGGGTATGGTCAAGATCAAAAAAAAGGTGTCGGTATCTCATACCTGCAAAGTACGAAGTACAAAGTAAGAAGTACGGTAAAAATGTTCGTACTTCGTATTTCTAACTTTGGATTATGAATGTAGTTATCACCGGCGCATCAAAAGGAATCGGAAAAGCCATAGCAGAAATTTTTGCCGCATATGGCCATCATTTGTTCCTCTGTTCAAGAGGCGAAGTGGCTTTGTATAAAACCATGGAAGAGTTGATGACCAAATATCCTGCTGCTATCATCAAAGCAAAGCCTTTTGATCTCAGCCGTAAGGAAGAGGCCAAGGCTTTTGGCGCCTGGTGCCTGGAATATTGTGTGCCGGATGTATTGGTAAACAATGCGGGTCTTTTTGAACCTGGCAGTGTGCACAATGAACCGGAGGGAACACTGGAAAGTCAGCTGGCCGTAAACCTGCACAGCGCTTATCATGTAACCCGGTCCGTTCTGCCATGGATGATGGAAAAAAGATCAGGCCATATTTTTAACATGTGTTCCATTGCCTCACTGGATGCCTATGCTAATGGCGGTGCGTACAGCATCAGCAAATTTGCCCTGTATGGATTCAGCAAAAACCTGCGGCAAGAGATGAAGCCGTATAATATTAAAGTAACTGCTGTGCACCCCGGAGCGGTAATGACGGATTCATGGGGCGATTTTGACAACAGCCAGCAACGCATCATGGAAGCAGCAGATATTGCCAAATTAGTGTATGCTGCTTCACACTTATCACCGCAGGCCTGCGTGGAGGATATTGTGGTGCGACCGCAGTTGGGGGATTTGTAGAAATCAATCTTTTGGAACTTATTTTTTATTTACTATTAAAATCAACCGTTAATCTCTTTCATAGTCCTGTCATAATTTTTACATTCCCTTTTTCAAAAGCATCTTTACTTTAGCCGGGTAATTATGCGGTTTTTTTTCTCTATAGCGGTTTTGTTATGTTCGGTTTTATTGCAGGCACAGGTAAGCTTTAAAACCGTAGTACCTCAGCAGCCGTTGGTGGCCGGCGAATCTTTTCAGGTGCAGTACATACTGGAGGATGCTGATAATGCCAGCAACCT
>DEHX01000070.1 GCA_002352145.1 Chitinophagaceae bacterium UBA2789 | reverse complement strand
CCTCCCAGGCGTGGTGGTGAGGGAAGCTGGTCCCCTTTGCCGGGAACAGCTGCAGAAGTAAAAAAGATCAATGATCTTTTTGCTCAAAACAAAATAACCACACGGTTATTCCTGCAACAGAAAGCAAGCGAAGAAAATCTTAAGTCGCAGGATGGCCGCTCCTCACAAATACTGCATATTGCCACACATGGATATTTTCTGCCCCAAAGCCTAAAAAGAAAGCAGAAAGAGGAATCAAAAAACACCTATGTGCTTTCCGAAGATCCGTTGATCAGGAGCGGATTGATTTTAGCCGGAGGCAATAATGCGTGGACCGGAAAAACTATTCCGGAAGGTGCTGAAGATGGTATTGCAACTGCCTATGAAATAGCCCAGCTAAATCTGAGTAATACGGAACTCGTTGTGCTGAGTGCCTGTGAAACGGCTTTGGGTGATGTAAGGGGAAGTGAAGGAGTATTTGGTCTGCAACGGGCATTTAAAATGGCGGGTGTAAAAAAAATGATCGTCAGCCTGTGGCAGGTGCCGGATAAAGAAACTGTTGAACTGATGACAACTTTTTATTCCTGGTGGCTGAAAGGAAAAACAACAGACGATGCATTTGCTATGGCACAGGCAGATATGCGTAAAAAATATTCTCCTTTCTATTGGGCTGCATTTGTACTGGTAGAGTAAGTCTTTTTTCCGGGAAAGTTCAAAAGGGATTTAGTAAATTAACAGTCTATTCAACCAAAACTGCTGCCATGAAATCATTACTGGTTTCAGTTGCTTTCTTTTTTTCACTGACTACCTCAGCTCAAAACACCCTGGACCTGCTGCAAAGGACAATGGAACTTTTTGACAAAGGCGATTTCAAAAACACAATCCCTGTTGCTGAAAAGGCCCTGGTTGCTGTTAAAAAAGATTTTGGTGACAAGAGCCCTTTTGTAAGCGGCCTGGTAATGTTCCTGGCAATAAGTCATCTGCGGTTATATGAACTGGACAAAGCAGCAACCTATTTTTTACAACAAAAGGATTTGTTGTATTCCAACGGAGAAAAGGATCTTTCATATCTGTCATGCCTTAACAGTCTTGGGTTTCTTTACCGGGAAAAGGGAGAGTATAAAAAGTCAGAATCTTATTACCAGCAGATTTTAACTATCACAAAAAAAAACTATGGCATCAATGATAGCAGCTATGCCAAGGGATTGAATAATCTTGCGTCATTGTACCAGCACCTCGGGCAATACAGCAAGGCTGAACAACTTTTCCTTCAGGCAGCACAAATAATGAAGCTGGTTATGGGTGAAAGATCTGCTGGGTATCTTTCCTCGCAAAATAATATTGCCACACTTTACCAGCAGATGGGTTTGTATGCAAAAGCAAGTGCTGTTTTTATTGCTGTGGCAAATGCAAGAAAAGCTGTGTTGGGTGAACTTCATGCAGATTATGCGCAAAGCCTGAATAATCTTGCAAATAATTACGCTTCATTGGGTAATTTTAAAGAAGCAGAAAGGGCATTTGTACTTGCTGCAGAAATATATAAGAAAACCACAGGTACCCTTCATCCGGAGTATGCGGCTACTATCAATAATTTGGGAGAGCTATATGTACAAACAGGGGAATATGATAAAGCCCTTATCTATTATAATTCTTCTTTAGACATCCGAAAGAAGCTTTATGGTACCGAGCACCCGGATTATGCCTTAAGCCTTAATAATTTCGGGACTCTCTACCAGCAAACAGGCCAATATGAATCAGCAGAAAACTACTTTTTAACAGCCAATAGTATTATCGAAAAAAATCTGGGTAAAAACCATCCGGATTATGTGACGCAACTGAACAACCTGGCAGGTCTGTACCAGTCAATGGGCTTATATACGAAGGCAGAACCCTTATATATTGAAGCAAGAGATATTCGAAAAAAAATGCTGGGTGAAAAACATCCCCGCTATGCTATGAGCCTTAACAATCTTGCTACACTGTACCAGGAAATGGGGCAATATGTCAAAGCACAACAACTGTATACAGAATCCGGCAATATCTGGAAATCAGAACTGGGTACCGATCATCCGGATTATGCTTTAAGTCTGAATAATCTTGCTTCAGTCAATGAAGTCACCAAGAATTATGCTTCGGCGGAAAGTTTGTACCTGCAGGCACTTACTATCCGCAAGAGGGTTCTGGGGGAAGATCACCAGGATTATGCAATGACGCTGAATAACCTGGCCAGCCTTTATGCCACGCAGAAACAATACGACAAGGCACTTCCGTTATTGACCCAGGCGTCCGCTACCTGGAAACGAACAGTGGGAGAAAACCATCCTTCGTATGCTACAAGTCTTAATAACCTCGCTGCTTTGTACCGAAAATTTAAAAAGAACTATGGTGAAGCTGAAAAATTGTATAAACAGTCGATAACAATCCGTAAAAAGAGCCTCGGAGAAAATCATCCGTTTACCGCCGAAACACAGGCAGACCTGGCATTACTGTATATCCAGATGGAGCAATATAAAAAAGCAGAGCCACTACTGATACAAAGCAACCTGGTATTACAGAAAAATGTAGCTGATGTTTTTACCATTTTGTCTGAAGAAGAAAAGGCAAACTACCTGTCTTATAATCTTTCGGCTATGGATATCAATAACAGCCTGCTATATAATTATCCTTCAGCCGGAAAAAATTTTATTAAAAGCAGTCTTGAATTGCTACTGGGCTATAAATCGCTTTCGCTGTCGGCTACAAAGAACATGCTTGAGTCAGTTAGAAGCAGCAGCGACACAGCGCTTAAAAGACTACTTCAGGCCTGGATCACCCAAAAGAAAATACTTTCAAAACAATACACATTGCCGGTAGAATTCAGGACAAAAAACCTGAAGGGTATTGAAGCAGAAGCCGAGGCTACAGAAAAGGAAATCATCAGAAAGTCATCCTCTTTTAAAAACCAGGCAACCTCACTCCATGTAACCATGCGGGAGGTTCAAACCAATATGACAGAAGATGAGGCGGCAATAGAATTCCTTCATTTTAAATTATACAGATATGGAAAAACAGATTCGTCCATCTATGCAGCATACCTGTTCCGAAAACATGACTCCGTTCCGGTCTTTGTACCATTATGTGAAAAGCAGGCATTAAAAAAGCTTTTTGATAGTGCAGGAAATTCTACAACTAAAATGGTAAGCAGTTTTTACCGGGGTATCGAAATCAAAAACACCTCCTCCTTACTTGGGCAAAGTCTTTATAAACTTATTTGGGCCCCGCTGGAACCGCACCTGAAGGGCATTAAAAAAATAGCATACTCCCCTTCGGGTAAATTATATGCCATTGCCTTACATGCACTTATGGCTGACAGCAATACGCTTTTAATGGACAAGTATCAGCTGCAACAATATACCAGTACAAGGCAGATTGCATTTCGTACTGAAACAAGGGTATCGCCACCCGGAGATATAGTGTTATTTGGCGATGCAGATTTTTCAATGGACAGCCTCCAGTTAACTCGTTTACGAAAAGACAATACCGTATCGGTACCTGTAACACACTCTGTTTTTCAAAGTACATCAACATGGCCCGGCCTGCCCGGAACCGGGGCAGAAGTGATCAATATCAAACAATTGTTCGATCAGAGCAAAGTGAAGGCCAGGGTATTTACAAAAGTCAATGCTACGGAAGAAAACCTGAAAGCAATCAGTAATACCGGGTATAAGGAAATTCATATTGCAACGCATGGATTCTTTTTACCAGAGCCAGAGGAAAATAAGACGGCATCAATTTCTAAAAATCAGTATAGAAAGGCAGAAGATCCTTTGATGAGAAGCGGATTGATCCTTGCCGGAGGTAATTATGTATGGAGCGGTAAAGCTCCTATCACCGGAGTGGAGGATGGTGTTGTTACTGCCTATGAAATTTCACAACTCAATCTGTCTAATGCAGAGCTGGTGGTGCTAAGTGCCTGCGAAACAGCGTTGGGTGATGTAAAAGGAAGCGAAGGAGTTTTTGGCCTGCAAAGGGCTTTCAAGATGGCAGGTGTAAAAAAGATGATTGTAAGCCTTTGGCAGGTGCCGGATAAGGAAACGGCAGAGTTAATGACTGTATTTTATACCTACTGGCTTAAAGGCAAAAATGTAAATGATGCATTTTACCAGGCGCAGGCCGATATGCGAAAAAAATATACTCCTTTCTATTGGGCGGCATTTGT
>DEHX01000048.1:4478-5033 GCA_002352145.1 Chitinophagaceae bacterium UBA2789 | reverse complement strand
ATCCCTCCCGGTATTTTTTTGCCCACCCTGCAGCGAACAGGTTTTTCCAACTCCACATCGAATACCGAAGTACATAACCGGCACAGCCTGCCAGCCCGGCTGCGCTTTAATCATGATAAGCGAAAAATGCTGCAACAGCTGGAGTTGCTGATCATTGATGAAATAAGTATGGTGCGCTGCGACCTGCTGGATGCAATTGATACCGTGTTGCGCCATATCCGTAAAAGACATCATGAACGTTTTGGTGGCGTGCAGGTAGTTTTTATCGGAGATATGTTTCAGCTGCCGCCGGTGGTAAAAGATACTGACTGGAATTTGCTATCTGATTTTTACAACAGCGTTTACTTTTTTGACAGCCTGGTAATCAAAGAAGAGCAGCCCCTTTACATCGAGTTCGACAAAATATACCGGCAGAGTGANNAGGAATATCAATGTGTCACAACTGCAGCAGCTAAATACACCTCCTGTTCAATATGATGCACTGATAACGGATGATTTTCCCGAAAATGCCTTCCCGGCTGAAGAAACGCTTTACCTGAAAGTGGGCGCACAGGT
>DEHX01000048.1:3172-4392 GCA_002352145.1 Chitinophagaceae bacterium UBA2789 | reverse complement strand
CTTACGTTTGATAAGGTGATCATTGATGCCGGTGAGGCTTTTGCACCGGGGCAGGTGTATGTGGCGCTGAGCCGTTGCACCAGTTTAAACGGGTTAGTGCTGAAAAGTAAAATAAAAACCGGCAGTTTGTTGACCGACCCCAAGATCATACAATTTGCCCGCAACAGTTCTTCCTCTGCACAATTACAAAATGAATTGTTGCAGGCCAAAAAAGAATACCAGTTGAGAATACTGGTTGATTCGTTTAATTATCACAATGCAATAAACAATGCTGTTACCCTGAAAGAATATGTGCTGGAAAACATAGAATCATTCAAAAAAGAGGCGGCAGACTGGATTGAAAAATTGCTGAACCAACTCAATACGCTTCAGGAAACAGCTGTTAAATTTCATGGCTGGCTTCAGGTTCAGTTTCTGCAACCGGAAGCTCCGGAAGAAAACAAAGTCTTGCTGGAAAAAACAATTAAAGCTTCCGCACATTTTGTAAATGAATTAGAAATAATAATTAATTCGTTGGGAAATACTACTCTTGTTACCGACAGCAAGCTGCATGCAAAGGAGTGCAACGAGTTGCTGAAGGATATTTATACCGGGCTTTCAAGAAATAAACATTTGATTACCGGGTTTTCCGGAAAAATTGACAGCGCAGCCTGGCATCAGCGCAAAAGAAACTTTGTACTACCTTCCTTCCCGGTTAATGTGTATGCCGGTGCATCAACACAAAAAACAGACAGCCCTCATCCTGCTTTATTCGTGCAATTGAAAAAACAGCGGGATGCTTTTTGTGAAAAAAGAGATTTGCCTGTTTACATGGTGGCTAACAGCCAGACATTGGATGAAATGGCCCGTTACCTGCCACAGTCACCGGAAGAATTAAAAAAGATCAGCGGAATGGGTGAGGCAAAAATCCGGCAGTATGGGCAGCCGTTTTTAGATATCATTCTCGAATATTGCCATGAACATGGGTTGTCTTCCCATATTCAGGAAAAAACACCAAAGAAGGAAAGAAAACAAAAAGGGGGCATGGCTAAGAAAAAGGGCGACAGTCATGCAGAGTCTTTTCGTTTATTCAATGAGGGAAAAACAATTGCTGATATTGCAAAAGAGAGAAAACTTGCTATTAGCACCATTGAGGGACACCTGTGCCGGTTCATCAGCAGCGGTGAAATAAATATTGAAGAAGTAATCGGTAAGGAAAAAGCAACAATGATTTTGGAGGC
>DEHX01000048.1:0-3022 GCA_002352145.1 Chitinophagaceae bacterium UBA2789 | reverse complement strand
CCAAAGCCATCGTTTCTGCCATCATTATTGGGAGTAATTGCAGAAGGGAAATAAATGCCTGTACAAGAAAAATCTTTTTCTGCTTTACCGGTTGCCGTCAACGGACAGACATCTGTACCCGATATCTGAACATTATAAAATCCCTCTGAGAGACCCGAGATGATCGTACTGGTTTGTGGCGGAGTAGTATTCCATAAAAGGTTAAGCGGCACCCCGGCAGCCCCGGTTACATCAACTGTCAACGAGCCACCGGTATTGGTTTGACAGTTCACTGTTTGCAGCATGATCACTTCTGCATCTATTATATATATGTCTTTGGTAAAAGTTGAGGGTGCATTATCTGGCCCACCGGCCGTGAGAGTAACAGTATATTTTCCGGGTCCCGAAAACGTATGAGACGGATTAACGATGGAAGAAGTGTTATTGCTTCCGGAAGCCGGGTCACCAAAATTCCAGCTATATGTTACGGGACAAAGTGCAGANNTGTTTGGCAAGCACCCATCCGTTGCTCCCATTACCCCCCTGGCAGCTACCCGAGGTCGGTTGTATATTGCCAGACCAACCATCCCTTGTTGTACTAAGCGGTGCTAAATAAGTAACGGGTGAAAAATTATACCAGTTTGTGTTCAGGCAATTGTTGACATCACTTGCCAACCCAACATTGGTCCAGGAGGCACCATTGTCCAATGAGTATTGCAGGGCGGCTCCGTCAAACCTTCGTTCCATTTCCCAAAACACTTTGAATTCAATATATGGATATTGCAAATTCGTAAAATCAAAGCAGGGGCTTTGCAGCCAGGATGCTTCACCATCTGTATAGGTGCTCCCGGTAAGACCGCCCACTACCCAGCACCGTGTACCACCACCGGCTGCATTGATAACCGGTTTAGCCGGTGTGCCCCAGGCCCAGTCATCACCGGAACCACCAGAAACCCAACCGCCATCGGACAATTCAAAACCTTCATTATAGGGAAAGCTGTTTATGCCACCGGTACATTGACTATACGCTATAACACCTGAAAAAAGTATATGAAACAATAAAACAATGATCCGCATCTTCATTAATTTCCGCAACAGTATCTCCGCTGCAATAAAAGAAACGGCAAATTTACACCATAATGAATGAACCGTTTGCTGATTGATCTTCTTTGTTAACCCGGAGACATCTATTAATAATTATTCACATTTAACAGCATTAAACTTGTCACATTGAAGTTTATCTATAACTTCATTTTACTTACTTAACCCTTTTATGGAGCCAGCCAACAGCCCTGCTTACCGCATTGTAAGCACACATGAAATTGCTGAAGTGCGCCAGCAAATTTCCAACGGACAAAACGGTTTGTTTACACTAACCTCTTATCAACCCGGAGAAGTTATTGCAGATTTTTCTGCAGGTACTATCTCTGCCGAACCGACTTATCTCACTGTGCAGATTGATTCGGGCAAACACATTACCCTGCAACCGGATTTTCTGCAGTATATCAATCATAGTTGTGAGCCCAACGTTTTTTTCAATACCACTACCATGAAACTGGTAGCGTTAAAAGAATTACATCCCCACGATGAGCTTGTTTTCTTTTATCCTTCTACTGAATGGAAAATGAACCAGCCTTTTGATTGCTATTGCGGCCATGCCTGTTGCCAGGGTGAGATCCGCGGTGGCGCTTACTTATCTAAAGAAGCAAGAGAAAAATATCAGCTTANNCGTACATCGTCTGGGTGCTGGCTCCGCACCTTGAGTCGGATGATCCTAACATCCAGTACTATTATGATTTTTCACAAAGTATCAAAGAATATACCCGGGTATTCGAAGAACTGGAAACCGAGTGGAAGTGGCAACCGGTAACCATGCTTGATTTTAAGACCGTCATTCATTCAATCGCAAAAGATAAAAGCGGTAAAACACCGCTTGTTCTCAACCTGTGTGATGGTGATGAGATCAATGGGACCCCCGGTGTTTCTGTCATACATGAATTAGAAAAGCATGGCCTGATCTATACAGGATCTGATGCTCATTTTTATACAATCACCACCTCCAAGATTCCGATGAAGAAGGCTTTTGACAAAGCGGGGGTGCCAACAGCGGGATGGAGGGTGATCACTGAAAAGAAAGGCTCCGTGAAAGGGCTTTGTAAGCGAATCGGAACGCCGCTTATTATTAAGCCGGCGGTTTCAGGGGGCAGCATGGGTGTATCGGTAAAAAATGTTGTGAATACGGAGGAAGAGTTGGTTCAACGAGTAGAAGAAATTTCAAAAGGCTACCGCGGCTGGAACCTGTTGGCTGATGGCATTTTTGCGGAACAATTTATCAGCGGACCGGAGTTTACCACTTTCATCACAGGTTCTGCTGATGACCCGGATAATTGTATGGTATATGAACCAGTAGAAAGAGTGTTTCATTCTTCTTTGCCGGAATCAGAGAAATTTCTGTCATTCGACAGGCTTTGGGAAATTTATGAAGACGAATCGCCCATGCCGGAAAACCAGAACTTTTATGAATACAGGTCCGTAAATGGCGAATTAGTGCCGGCATTAAAAAAACTCAGCTTTGATGCTTACAAAGCCTGCGGCGGAAAAGGTTATACCCGTATTGATATCCGGCAGGATGCTGCCACGGGCAAACTATATATGCTGGAAGTAAATGCACAATGCGGACTGAGTGAAGACGAAAATTATACATCTATTGGTGCCATCTTAAAGGCTTCCGGTGTTTCTTTTACTGAAGTCATTGGGGAGATATTAAAGGATGCATTAAGAAGAAGTGTGCTTTCACAAGCACCTGTAAAGAATAAACGGACAGCAAAAAACANNAAGGTGAAATAGTGTTCCCGCCTCATTACCTTAGCAAATCATGAAAGTTTGTGTACTGCAGCCCGACTATTCCACTACCGGGGTTGATTATAAGAATTATGATCCGCCAAGGGATCTTTCCCTGTTAATTCCCGAAGCATCGGTACACAATATTTTTCTGAATAAACTCACTACGTACAAACAACTGAAAGAACTCAGCAAACAGGGT
>DEHX01000173.1 GCA_002352145.1 Chitinophagaceae bacterium UBA2789 | reverse complement strand
GGTTACTAATAACAAAACCAGGCATGTGATGAGGAATACCGGTTTATACATTTCATTTTTTATACTCTTACTTCCATATAGCTCACTGCAGGCGCAGGATTACAGGGCCATTCACGGATCATCCTATGCAGGTGCCCTTGGGGCCGCTAATAACCCGACTTCTATTGTACATGTTCCTTTTAAATGGGATGTAACTCCACTGGCTGTTCAGCTTAAACAGAGTACCAACTTACTTACCATCAATAATTTTTCACTCCTGTCTCCCGGCGGTAATGTTACCGTTACTGCCAATGCAGGAAATCAAAGGCGGTACCTGATGAGTAACCAGGATATAAAAGTTTTGAATGCGAGGATAAGGCTGAATGAAAAGTCAGCAATTGCTTTTGGTGCTTCTGTCAGGTCTTATGTTTCTATTAAAACTTCAAATCTTAACTGGCAGGATACCGTTGCCAATGTCAGGGATTTTATGCGGATTAATATGTCCAATTCGCCCTTGTCTGTCGATATAAGAACAAATGGCTGGGCAGAGGTATATGGCAGTTATGCAAGAACCGTTCTTGAAAATGATAATGGCATCCTTAATGCAGGCATTACTGTAAAGGTGAACAGGGGGCTTGCTGGCTCTTACCTGACTGCTTCCGGATTTTACCAGGCACCTGGGACAATACATAATCAGCCCGGGTTTCTGCTTTCCAACGGTTTGCTGGAATATGGTTATTCGTCGAGCCTTGATGCATGGGATAGTGCAGGTAGTTTCAGTGACCAGCGTAAATTGTTTTTGAAGAAAACATTCTCAACCATTGCTTTCAGCATTGGAGCAGAATATATCATTCCGGCAGAATCAGAGAATTTCTATGATTATGATCTTAAGATCGGTGCTTCATTGCTGGACCTTGGGTTCAATAACTTTCAGTATAGTAATAACAGCCGCCGGGCTGTAATGAACCGTTCAAATGTTTCAGACTCATTGATACAGGCCACATTTGAGAATCTGCAAAATGCAGGAGATGTGCCTGACAGCCTGGCGCAAATAGCCGGAAATATATCGACCCTGTATGGGAATTTCAAGGTCTTTCAGCCGACAAGGTTTGTTATTAATGTTGACAAACATTTATCAGGAAACTTCTTCATCAACGCAGATATAACCGTTCCTTTATTATCCCTTTTTGGTAAACAACAGCTTTTCGTCCGGGATATGAACTTGCTTACATTAACTCCCCGTTTCGAAACAAGGGTATTTGGATTTTATTTACCCACCTCTTTAAATACTGAAATGCAATTTTGGGTAGGCGGAGCATTGAAAGCTGGCCCGCTACTGCTGGGCGTTCATAACTGGGCCAATCTTTTAAGCAAGAACAAATCACAAAATGGAGGTGCTTATCTTGCTATTACAATAAGGCCCGGCAGAAAAAGTGATGGAGAAGGAGGGAGGGAAGGAAGCGACAAAACAAAAGCCCGGCGAATTGGTGGTAAAAAAGTCCGTCAGTATGACTGCCCGGCCAGGGTTATGTAATTATCCTTGCGGTTTAGTATTTTGTTCTGCAAACAACATTGAGTTTGGATTACCCGGCTGCACATAGTATGTATTTTATTGCTGTTTTATGTCCGCCGGAACTGGATAAAAGGGTGCTCCAATATAAATTATGGATGAAAGAACAGTTTGGATGTACCATTGCTTTGAAGGCACCGGCTCATATTACACTAATACCCCCGTTTTGGCTGGAGAATGAATCGGAGATACAACTCCTGCATATTTTCCATGCTTTTACCAGCGATATGCAGAGTATTCCAATTCGATTAAACGGGTTTGACCATTTTTCCAGTAAGGTTTTATATGTAAATGTGGAAAATAACCCTGCGCTGGATGAATTAAAACTGCAGGCGGAAAACTATTTTATCTCAGCATTCACTAAAGTAATCAGGAAAGAAGGCAGGGCATTTCGCCCACATATTACCATTGCTACCCGGGATATGCCCCCACCTGCTTTCTATAAGGCATGGAAACATTTTTCCGTGCAAAATTTTACATATTCCTTTATAGCGAATACGATTACATTGCTAAAACTAAGTCCCGGTAAATGGAATATTATTGCTGAAAGAAACTGGGAAAGAAAAAATCCTGGTTAACTGTTTTGAATTTTTGATTCGGCTTTTGAGTTGCTCGTTATTGTTACCAAAAATTCGGGAGGTTTTGGTGCCTGAAGGATCAGTTCCCTGTGTTTTTGTTTCATCTGTCGTTTAAATTCCCCCAGGTAACCGGGAATTGGTATTCTTTCATCTTCCAGTGTGGCGGTGTCTATGAGGTCATTGCCTATATACATCATCAGTTTCATAGTAGTTAAGGTGTAATGCAAATAAAATTGATTTTATGATTTCTGACAATGTGATTAATACGGCAAACCTTCCTGTATTTTTACGAGTTTACACTGGTTTTTACAATGACAATAAGTAAAATGGGTTGATGCAAGTCGGTAGCTTGAATGATTTGTAACAGACGTACAGCACCTGTTTTTTGTTAACTTAACAGCCGGATGTTCAATTCATTTGACATATGGAAGGTACTTGCCGGGGTGGCAATTTTCTTGCTGGGAGTCCGCTTTTTAGAGGAATCTCTGCAGCAACTCGCCGGTCGCAAATTCAAACTATACCTGAAAAAGCAAACTTCCAGCAAATTCAAGGCTATTGGTGGTGGTGCAATAGTAACCGCTATTCTTCAAAGTAGTTCTGTAGTAAGCCTGATGGTACTGGCTTTTGTGGGGGCAGGTATCATTTCTATGCAAAATGCCCTTGCTGTAATATTGGGAGCCAATCTGGGTACTACAGTAACAGGCTGGCTGGTGGCGCTGGCCGGCTTTAATGTCAATATTGAGAACCTTGCTTTACCCGTTGCAGGTATTGCCGGGCTGGGCTTTGCCGTTTTCGACAGAAATGGTAAATGGTATAACTGGAGCCGTTTTTTATTAGGATTTAGTTTTCTTTTTATAGGCCTTGGTTATATGAAAACTGGTATTGAGGGCCTGGTACTGAACCTCGATCTAAGACAATATGCCAATGCGCCATTGGTGACATTTCTTCTCATTGGATTCCTGATTACATCGCTTATTCAGAGTAGTTCTGCTACTGTTGCTATTACTTTAAGCGCCTTGTATGCAGGAGCAATTACTCTGGTGGATGGTGTAGCTATTGTATTAGGTTCAGAAGTGGGCACCACTGTCAAATTGTTTATGGCCAGTATAAAGGGTGAATCTGCAAAGAAAAGGGTGGCATTGGGAAATTTTTTATTCAATATCATTACGGCTGCTTTAATATTGATCTTCCTTCTGCCTTTGACAAATTTTGTTACTGATGTTATCGGCATTAAAGATGAACTGATTGCTCTTGTTTTTTTTCAAACATTTGTGAATATACTGGGCATCATCTTGTTTTACCCCTTGCTTGGGATTTTCGGACGTTT
>DEHX01000135.1:358-2542 GCA_002352145.1 Chitinophagaceae bacterium UBA2789 | reverse complement strand
AGCATCCTTGAAAAAGCGTATGCTATCACACCTTATGACGCCGAACTGAACTATGAACTGGCTTATAAATATGCGGAAGCAAAAAATATTAAAGTGCTGAGCCTTTGTGACTCATTAATTCAAAAAGACTCGCTAAAGATTCACGCAGAACCTTATTATTATAAAGGCATTTATTACTCCAATATAGGCAATAAAGCTGCGGCATTGAACCAGTTCAATGAGGCCATACAACATGATTACTATTACCTGAACGCCTATATTGAAAAAGGAAGGATCTATTATGACCAGAAAAAATATGCTGAAGCCTTAAAAGTATTTGAACTTGCCAATACTATTTCCGCCACTTTTCCTGATGCTTACTACTGGATGGGACGAAGCCAGGAAGCCATGGGCCAAAAAACAGATGCCAAACTGAATTACCAGAGGGCTTATGGGCTGGACAAGAGTTTTACAGAAGCAAAAGAGGCAGCCAACAGGCTTTAAAATCTTACCGCACAAAACGTATCTTGCAGCGCAAATACACTCCAATGCCGATCATTGCCCCTTCCCTTTTATCTGCCAACTTCCTGAATCTTGATGCCGACTGCAAAATGCTGAATGAAAGCGAAGCAGACTGGTATCATCTAGACGTAATGGACGGCCGATTTGTACCCAATATCAGTTTTGGCCCCATGATCATTGAGTTTTTCCGCAAAGCCACTACCAAGGTTTGCGATGTACACCTTATGATTGAAGAGCCGGAGAAATATGCCGAGCAATTCAAAAATGCCGGGGCTGACATACTATCCGTTCATATTGAAGCCTGTCGTCACCTGCACCGGAATATCCAGCAGATAAAATCACTGGGTATGAAAGCCGGGGTGGCCGTAAACCCGCATACACCGGTTTCCTCTTTAAGCGATATACTTCATGACATAGACCTTGTTTGTTTGATGAGTGTAAACCCGGGGTTTGGTGGGCAGAAATTCATACCTTATACATTAGAAAAAATAAAGCAACTGCGCAAGATGATTGATGAAAGACAGCTGAAAGTACAGATTGAAATTGATGGCGGTGTCACTTTAGAGAATGCTCCTTCCATTATAGCAGCCGGCGCTGATGTACTGGTAGCCGGGAATACGGTGTTCAAATCAGCAGATCCTGTTGGTACCATACACTCATTAAAATCCATTTAACGTGGCCACTAATGTAGCTGGTGAAATTGAAAAAGAATATGGCTCTTTATCGGTTGACATTCCAACTATTAGATTTGAATTCAACATTATCGGGATAGCTGAAAAGCTATCAATGCTTCAGAAAATTTATATGGCTGCAAGTACCGTTTTTCTTTTTGGCTTGCTTTTCTATATTAACCCACCTGTAATTTTTTCAGCCCTCCTCTCATTGATAATCCTGTCAGTTCTGTTTTACAATTATTATTCTTTGTTCGACAAGGTGATCATAGACTTTAATCACAAGGAAATTACGCTCCGTAATAAATTTAGAATTGTAACCGGTATCCGAAAAAAAATCGGCAAAACCGTAACCCTTCCTTTCAAGGCCATTTCTCACTTTGAGGTTCAATACAGTCGATTTTCATTTAGTTCACCAACTTACAGCCTGCTAATTGTCAAATCATTTGACCATGCTCCGATGGTAATTGGATCATTCCAATCCGAAAGAAATGCAAGAAGGCTGGGCGAACTATTGCAATACCATATCACCGGAAAACCAAGGACGAAGCTGGTATAAGCTATCTTTCTTTAGTTAATAATTTCTTTACAAATCTGTTAATGGTATTCAAATCAGTGGCAGTACGGATGTTTGTCGCCTGTTCCCGATAGTAGCTTTAGGTTACTAAAATCACAGGTTATGAAAGCAAACACACTTGCAACAACCGCTTTCCTGGCCCTGCTAAGCAGCAGTATAAATGCACAGGACGCNNTCATCTTCCAAGTACAATGTAAGTATTTTGGCCATTGATGCTTACAATGACCTGGCCTTACTTAAGGTAAACGGTACTTCGCAAAAACCATTGACGATATCCGGCAAACAAACAGTACCCGGCGAAAAAATTTTTGTAATCGGTACACCCAAAGGCCTGCAGGCAACTATCTCAGACGGTATCGTAAGCGGATTGCGCAACGACCAGGGCCGTGAACTGATCCAGATCACTGCACCGATTTCTCCGGGCAGTAGTGGTGG
>DEHX01000135.1:0-218 GCA_002352145.1 Chitinophagaceae bacterium UBA2789 | reverse complement strand
ATCTGGATGGATAACTACAAGCTCTATGACAGAAATACACAACAATATTATTCAGCCAGCCACATCAACCTGCCAGGGGCTGATGCACCTAAGGCTGTGTTCGATGGAGAAAGTGTGCGGTTCACCGTTACATTCACCAACCTGCCTGCCAATCTTACTAATTTCGACCTGAGGGAAAGCGATTGTACTGAAACTGCATTTTGCTTCTCCGGCTTAAG
>DEHX01000165.1 GCA_002352145.1 Chitinophagaceae bacterium UBA2789 | reverse complement strand
TATTTGAGCTGACCCGAGTACATAAAAAGGAACAATTTCGTTTGAAATAACATGGTTGTCTATTACATTGGGAAAGTTTATCATGCTGGTTTGCCCGGCTGCACCCAGTGGTAGTGTAACTGATTTATAATGGTCAGCATCGGTACTGTCTGCAACAATTGTATTGTATGAGCTTATGCTGGATCCAAGATAAATGCTATTATGCAGGGCATCATTGAAATCACCGATTATGAATGTATTAGAAGTGCTGAATTGTGCATCCAAAGTGTCTTTTAGTTCATTGGCAGCAGCCTGTCGTTTGGCGAAGTCATCAGCATTACTACCCGATTTGCCATGCAACAAAATAAAATTCAGGTTTTTACTGATTCCATCAATTGTAACGGTAGCAGAAAGCAGAAAAGGGAAACGGCCGCTGGCCCAGTTGGTATAAGCTGCGCTGCTGTTGCGCATAATACCACGGGTGGATACATTAGAGAAAATAGATTTACGATAGATATAGGCCTGTTTTTGGCCACTTGTCCACGAGGCCCCTGTGCCGGTTGTATTATTACTACAATAAGGGGCTATAACATAACCAAACTCCGTATTGCCCAAAGAGTCAACCAGTCTACGCAAACGCATAGTATCTACTATTTCAAGTAATCCATACAGATCAGCATTAAAATAGCGCATCAGTTTCTTAACATTAATTTCTTGCAAATTTTTATCAGGGGGGCCGCTGTTATAGGGTGCTCCAAAAAATTCAAGATTCCAACTTATCACATCCAGTGTGGAGGCGGTACTTTGACTACGGACTTGGGCCGACAGAAGCAATGTGAAGATGCAAAGTATCAGAGCTTTATTCATACATATTTTTTGGGCGATAAAGGTAAGTCAAAAATCTGCGGGCTGTTACAGGCGTTGAGATGCTGGACGTACATCAATCACCCTTATCTGCAATGATTTTTTATCCTGCCATTCATTTTCATCTATTTTGTAAACAATATCCACCGGTTTCTTTTCTTGTAAAAGCGGGTATTTGTCGGCCATATTAAAACCTATACCGGAAATAGTCACATTATTTTGTTTGACTGAAAATTTCAGATGATCCTCTTTTACAATTTTTGACCAGCCTGTATCCGTTACATTTCGGGTGATAAAGACCGGTCGCAGGTTTTCAGGGCCGAATGGTTCCATCTGGCAAAGAATGTTGAAGAATGGCTGGCGGATATCATCGAGTTTGATTTCAGCATCTATAACAATTTCCGGGATCAGCATTTTCGGATCAATACTATTTGCAACCACTTCTTCAAATTTTTCACGAAAAGCATCAACCTGGCCAAGCTCCAATGTCATTCCTGCTGCCGCAAAGTGCCCTCCGTAACCCAACAAATGTTCCCTGCAGGCATGAATGGCTTCATACAAATTAAAACCAGGGACGCTTCGGGCACTGCCGGCTGCATAATCTCCTGATCGGGTCAGAACAATTGTGGGTCTGTAATAATGTTCAATTAGCCGGGAGGCGACGATGCCTACTACACCTTTGTGCCAATGAGATTTGAAAACCACTGTGGATTTACGGTTTATCCATTCTTTGTTTTCCTGGATTAAGGCCAACGCTTCTTCAGTGATGCTGCTATCGGCTTCTTTTCTGTCTGAATTGTCACTGTGCAGCATTTCTGCGTAGTTCATTGCCTCATCTTCCGTTTTGGCAATAAACATTCGTACAGCTTTACTGGCATCATCCATCCTGCCAGCGGCGTTTACCCTTGGTGCAATCATGAAGACAAGATTGGTGATATGCAGTTCTTTGACCAGGCCGCTAAGTTTTGTTAATGCCTTAATGCCTTTGTTAGGATTTTCATTTGCTTTTTTCAGCCCATGAAAAGCGAGAATTCTATTTTCACCGCTAACAGGGACAATATCGGCTGCTATGGCTGTTGCCAGCAGGTCCAGATCTTGCATAGCACTGCCTATTGGCAGATTGAGTTTTTCTTCCAGTGCACACATCAGTTTGAATCCCACGCCACAGCCGCATAACTCTTTATATGGATAATTACAATCAGGCTGTTTAGGATTAAGTATTGCCAACGCAGGGGGAAGAATTTTATCCGGCAAATGGTGATCACATATGATAAAATCTATGTCCAGTTCTTTTGCGTAAGCTATAAGATCAGCTGATTTAATTCCGCAATCAAGTGCAATGATTAATGTAAAACCGTTTTCTTTGGCAAAGTCAATTCCGGCTTTGCTGATGCCATAGCCTTCTCTATAGCGGTGCGGGATATAGAAATCGAGATTGTGATGTATTTTTTGGAGAAATAAAAACATACTGGCAACAGCAGTAGTACCGTCTACATCATAGTCGCCGAATACAAGTATTTTTTCATTTTCTTGGACGGCCCTAACGACCCGGTCAACTGCTTTTTCCATATCCTTCATCAGCCAGGGGCTATGCAAATCATTTAAGGAAGGGCGAAAAAAATTTCTGGATTGCTCGAAAGTACCAATGCCTCTTTGTACCAGGATTTTGCACAACACCGGATGAATTTTCAGTTCAGTTTGCAAGGCCTGAGTCTTTAGCTCATCAGCGGTGAGTATATTCCATCTTTTATCCATAGAAAAGGTGAAAGGTCGGTTAAACTAGTATTTTCGATCTGTTACAAAGAGCACCATGTCTTCCAGGCCTTTGCGTTCGGGGCTTTCAGGGAATTCATGCAGAACGGCCAGGGCTTCGTTTTTGAAATCTTCCATTTTTTGTTTGGCATAATCAATCCCGCCGGCCTTTTCAACTGATTCAATAACCCATTTTACTTTCTCTTTGTCATTATTATTGTTTTTAACAATGTAAATGATCCTTCTCCGTGTTTCTTTATCGGTGTTGTTCAGGGTATAAATCAGGGGCAGGGTCAGTTTTTTTTCTTTAATGTCGTTGCCGGTAGGCTTACCTACATTTTCACTGGCATAGTCAAACAAGTCATCCTTGATTTGGAAAGCCATGCCCGTTTTTTCGCCAAATAGCCTGAGTTTTTCTGTTGTGGCTTCATTTTGGCAGCTACTCCATGCTCCTGCAGCACAGGCAGAAGCCAACAAGGAGGCAGTTTTATTCTTTATTATTTCGTAATAGATTCCTTCCTTCATATTTAGATTTCTGGCTTTCTCCAATTGAAGTAATTCCCCTTCGCTCATTTTTCTAACCGCATCGGAGAGTATATGAAGTATTTGATAATCATTGTGATCCAACGACAGCAGTAATCCTTTAGCCAGTAAATAATCGCCTATGAGCACATTCGCTTTAGCTTTCCAGAGAGCATAGGGGGAGAAGAACCCCCGTCTTTCCATCGAGTCGTCCACCACATCATCGTGTACAAGGGTGGCCGTATGCAACAACTCTACGAGTGAGGCAGCCCGGTAGGAAGGTTCATTTATTTCTCCGCAAAGTTTTGCAGAAAGGAGCACAAACATGGGCCTTAGCTGTTTCCCTTTTCTTTTTACGATATACCGCATTATCCGGTCAAGTAAGGGGGCATGGCTTCTAACGGCCTCTTTAAACCGATCCTGGAATATTTCCAGTTCACTACTTATCAGGTGGGTGGGTAAGTTCATAAAGGAAAGGGGGCAATTTACGAGCAAAAAAATAATTGCAACATTATGCAGCAAAATGACCTCAAAAACTGACTAAGTAATTGAAAATAATAGGAAAGTGGAAGGAAATAATTGTCATAAAAATTTGGTAATTGCTCCTCAATTTCTATTTTTGCGAATATTTAGGACATTGTTCACAAATCTTAATCCTTAGTTATGGCAAGCAAAAAATTTTTATTGTTGACAGGCATGTTCTGTCTGTTAGCGTCTTATGGCTTTTCTCAAAGAGTTGGAGCCAGTTACGACGTAAAAGATTCCTCTGTGGTTCCCAGCAAGAGGATGCCTCAGCATACCGAGTTTCTCAACGGTACATACAACTTCCCGGCAAAGCCACGTAACCAGTGGGAAATTGGTATTAAGGCCGGCCTGTTCCAGGTAAGTGGTGATATCCCTGCTAAGTTCCTTTCTCCGGGTTTTGGCGCCCATGTTAGAAAGGCTTTTGGATACATTTTCTCAATGAGACTTGAGTATATGTATGGAATTGGCAAGGGATATAGCTTTAACCGTTCTTATAACTATGCAAAAAATCCTGCATGGGCTCAAAACGGTTCTGCTGCTACATCTTATTCTGCTCCGGTGTTAGTTGGAAATCCAACTGGGGCTGCAATTATTTCATCGCAGTCTGCGTACTATGGTCTTCCTGCCAATACGCCAATAGAGTATGTTTATTACAATTATAAAACTAACGTTCAGGACCTGTCTTTACAGGGCGTTGTAACCTTAAACAATATTCGCTTTCACAAATCAAAAACCGGATTTAATTTCTACGGATTTGCTGGTGTAGGTGGTACTGTTTATGATACAAAAATCAACGCTTTGAATGAAGGTGTAAACGGTAACCAGAAGTATAATTTCGCTTCAATAACTCCTTCTGATGAGTACAAGAAGAGAAGAGATACATACAAAGCACTTAAAAATTTGCTGGATGATACTTATGAAACACCTGCTGAAAACCAGGGTGCCCGTCGTCCAAAATTGTTTGGCAAGACCTTTAAGCCTTCTGGTACAGTAGGTGCTGGTATCGCTTTCAAATTGAATAACAGAATAAATATTGCGTTGGAAGATCGTTGGACATTCATTAAAGATGATTTACTGGATGGTCAGCGTTGGCAAGAGCATGCAACAGGTGATGCTGTACTTACCCGTGATTTTGACTCTTATAACTACCTGAGCCTTGGTCTTAATATCAATTTAGGTGCTAAGTCGGTTGAACCTCTTTGGTGGCTGAATCCATTGGATTATGCATACAGCGAGATTCGCAACCCACGTTTAATGCGTCTGCCTAAGCCTGTATTGCCTGATAGTGATGGTGATGGTGTAACAGATCAGTTCGACCAGGAGCAAACTCCTGCAGGTTGCCCTGTTGACAGCCATGGTGTTTCAAAAGATACAGATGGTGATGGCGTTCCTGATTGTAAGGATAAAGAACTTATCACACCTACTTATTGCCAGCCTGTTGATGCTGATGGTGTTGGTAAGTGTCCTTGCCCAGAAGGTTGTGTGGGAGTTGCTCCTCCGGAGAAAACCTGCGCTGAAAAACTCGGTCCTCTGCCAAGCGTTAGCTTCGCTAAGAACTCAAATAAACTGAGTGATGATGCAAAAGCTGTATTGGCTACTGTAGCTGCCAAACTGCGTAACAACCCAGGCTGTAATGTAGTGGTAGTAGGCTATTGCTCTTCAAATAAGAAAGAACAGCAGCTTAGCTGGGATCATGTGAATGCAGTTATCAATTATATGGTTGATAAAGAAGGTATCAGCGCTGACCGCTTTATCTTCAACTATGGCCAGGAAGGTGGCGATTGCAATACAGTTGACCTCCGTGCTGCTGCTGAAGGTGAGCAAGGTCCTAACAGGGTTGAGCCTCCTCACCCGAACCTGCGTAAGAACTAAGATTTAGTTTGTCTTTAAATACTATCCCCGTCCCGGTTTGCCGGGACGGGGTTTTTTATGTATTGTGTTCATAAGCAATCCTTTACCAAAATCTTAACGCTGTCGGTTTTGCATCTAATCTTTTTTGAGTAAGATTTGTAGCTATCTGTTAACTTTGCACACCTTTATGAGATTTAGCTGGTTAATCATTGCCGTATTTATTTTGGGAAGTTGTAGTGGCGGAAAGTTGTTTTCTAAAAAAAGCAGTTCCAAAAACACTTCAAAGAGTATCAGCAAGATTTTAAAGAATCCTGACCCGGCTTACAAATTGCGTATTGCAGAACAGTTCTTTGTAAAGAAAAAGTATAGTAAGGCACAGCAGGTATATGAGGATGTAATGCCTTATTACAAAACAGGTAAGGAGTTTGAGGATATTTATTATAAATATGCTTACTGTGCCTATTACCAGGGAGATTACATGAATTCTGAGAACCTTTTTAAAAGCTACCTGGAAATTTTTCCAAATAGTACAAAGGCCGAAGAAGTGGATTATATGCGGGCATATTCCTATTACAAGCAATCTCCTAAGCCGGAACTTGACCAGACAAGCACTGTAAAAGCAATGGGTATGATGCAGACATTTATCAATACCCATCCCGGATCTACCAGGAATAAGGAGGCCAATGAGATCATTGATATTTGCAGGGCTAAGCTTGAAACCAAGGACTACAAATCAGCTTTGTTATACTACGACATTGGACAGTTCAGGGCAGCTGGTGTAGCTTTCACTACGCTGCTGAATACCTATCCTGAATCGTTGAGGGCAGATGAGTATAAACTAATGATCATAAAGGCCTATTATAAGTTTGCTGAGATGAGTATTGAAGAGAAGAAAGTGGAAAGGTTTGAGCAAGTTGTTTCTGAATGTTATGATTTTACCGACCGTTTTCCGGAAAGTAAATTCAAAAAAGAAGCTGACCAGTTTTTGGCATTATCACAAAACAATATCAAAAATTATAAATTATGAGCAAGTTAAGGCGCCAGTTAAGTGCAGGCATTACCAATAATGTTGAAACCCGCAACCTTGATGATATCAAGGCAAAGACAGGCAATTTGTACGAGTCGATTGCCATTGTTGGTAAAAGGGCCAACCAGATCAATATCTCTCTGAAGGAAGAGTTGCACAACAAACTGGAAGAATTTGCCAGTCATACAGACAGCCTCGAAGAAATTCATGAAAATAAAGAGCAGATTGAAATCTCAAGAGCTTATGAAAGGATGCCTAATCCTGCTTTGCTGGCCACACAGGAATTTCTCGATGACAAAGTGTATTTCCGCAAAAGCGAGGACGAGCTATTCAGCTGATTTTTGCTAACAGATCATATTAGTAAAGCGATGGAAATGTCCATCGCTTTTTTGATTTAACAGGGATTTGCCCCAAATGCTTCGTCCTTAAAAAGGTAAATGGTATTTTTACACTCTATGTTAAGCTGCAAGAAGATATTGTTGGGCATAACAGGCAGTATTGCTGCCTACAAGTCAGTTTATCTTGTTCGCCAGTTGGTGAAAGAGGGGGCTGATGTAAAAGTAATCATGACCCCGGCTGCAAAAGATTTTGTATCCACTCTTACTTTGTCGACGCTCAGCAAAAATCCGGTACTGGTCGATCTGTTTGATGAGCAAAGCTGGTCTAATCATGTAATGCTGGGTCGTTGGGCAGATGTAATCGTTATTGCACCTTTGAGCTGTAATACATTGGCAAAAATGGCGAATGGCCAGTGTGATAACCTGCTTTTGGCTACCTATTTGTCGGCTACCTGTCCAGTGGTAGTAGCCCCGGCTATGGACGAGGATATGTGGCACCACCCGTCCACAAAGCATAACATCAACAGGTTAACTGAATATGGTAATCATGTCATTCCCGTTGAAAAGGGAGACCTCGCCAGCGGACTAAATGGTGAAGGAAGAATGGCTGAGCCAGAAACTATAGTTGAATTTTTAAGGACCCGTTTTTTTTTGCCTGAAAGATTAGCTGGTAAGAAAGCATTAGTTACCGCAGGGCCTACATACGAACCCATCGATCCTGTTCGTTTTATCGGCAATCACTCTTCCGGAAAAATGGGACTGGCAATAGCAAGAGAATTGGCCACCCGGGGTGCTGATGTTAGCCTGGTAATGGGACCGACACAACTGCCTTTAAATGTGGAAAGGGGGATTACAATAAAAAGAGTAACCACAGCACAACAAATGTTTGATGCCTGCGTGGAAGAGTATGCAGATACAGATATTACAGTAATGGCTGCTGCAGTAGCAGATTATACACCTGAAACGGTAGCCAGCCAGAAAATAAAGAAGAAAGATGATAAGTTGAGTTTGAGCCTGAGGAAAACAAATGATATTTTAAAACACCTTGGAGAACAAAAGAAAAAAGGGCAGGTTTTGGCGGGTTTTGCTTTGGAGACAACCAATGAGCGGCAACATGCACTGGAAAAGCTCCAGAAGAAGAATGCGGATTTGATCATTTTGAATTCACTAAATGATGCCGGTGCCGGTTTTGGACATGATACCAATAAGATTACTATTTTCGATAAAAGCGGTAAAGAATTCAGCTTTGATAATAAATCCAAAACCGCAGCAGCAAAAGACATTGTAGATACTATAATCAGCTTGTATTATGCTTAAAAGAATTTTGATCGTAATCCTGATAGTTTCGCTTACCATTACTTCGCATGCCCAGGAAATACAGGCACGGTTCTCTGTTATAGCCAGTAAAGTAAGTACACAGGTAGATAGAAAAGTGTTTCAAACCCTGCAAACGGCTTTGACAAATTTCCTCAACAGCCGTCGCTGGACCAACGATGTTTTCCAGGCCAACGAAAAGATTCAATGCAGCTTTCTGCTAACGATAGACCAGGACCTGGGTAATAATGTGTACAAGGGTAAGCTAACTGTACAGGCAGCCAGGCCTGTTTTTAATACAAGCTATGTTTCACCTATTATCAATTACATTGATGATAATGTAGTTTTTAAGTATATCGAATTTCAGCCGGTAGAGTTTAATGAAAACAGAGTACAGGGCAATGACCCGCTGGTAGCCAACCTTACAGCTATACTGGCTTATTACGTCAATATCATACTTGGATTTGATTACGACTCTTTTACTCAAAGGGGAGGGGATACTTATTTTCAGAAGGCATGGAATATTGTAAACAATGCACCGGAAAGCCGTGATGTTACAGGATGGAAATCTTTTGAGAGTTTACGCAACCGTTATTGGCTGGCCGAAAACCTGAACACCAGCCGATATGCGCTGGTACATGATGCGATCTATGCTTATTACCGAACCGGTATGGACCTTTTCTATGAAAATGAAGATGCGGGACGTAGCGGTATTCTCAATTGCCTTAATTATTTGAATACTGTCAATACAGAAAATCCCAACTCAATGATCATGCAATTTTTTTTCCAGGGAAAAAGCACTGAACTGGTCAAGGTTTTCAGCAAGGCCACACCGGATACAAAGACAAGAGCCAGAGAATTACTGAGCCGGCTTGACATTACCAATTCGCAGAAATACAAAGAACTGAAATGAGGCAAATCTTATTAGTAGTTTCAGTTTTTGCACTCTTATTTGCAGCATGTAAAAGCAAACGAAGTAATAGTGTAATTCCTCCGGATAAAATGGAATTAGTGCTCCGGGATATGATGCGGGCAGATAAATTCCTGGCCGATTATGTCCTGAACAAGGACACAACCAAAAAAATCGATTCGGAGAGTGTCAAATTATACCAGCAAATATTTTCTATTCACCAAATATCCGGCGAACAGTTTCAAAAAAGTTTTTCTTACTACAAAGAACACCCGGATCAGTTACGGGCAATTATGGATTCCCTGAGCAGGCCTGTATCTGCTGCTCCAACAGAAATGGTACAACCCCTTCCTGCACCGCAGCCGCAATCGGCTGCCGATACCACTCAAAACAAAGCGGACACCAATCAAAAGCCAAAGATTAAAAAGGTGATGGCTATCGATTAAACAGTTGCTGAGCCATTCAGCCCGACTTCTGTATTTTTACTTTAAATATTCTTTCATGAACAAAGTAGTAAGCGGAGCTGAAGCAGCTATTCATGATATCAGCGATGGATCGGTGATTATGCTGGGAGGCTTTGGATTATGCGGTATACCGGAAAACTGTATCAATGCATTGGTAAAAAAGGGGGTAAAAAATCTAACCTGTATTTCCAATAATGCCGGGGTGGATGATTTTGGTATTGGGCTGATGCTGCAGCAAAAACAAGTAAAAAAAATGATCTCGTCTTATGTGGGAGAGAATGCAGAGTTTGAAAGACAGTTACTAAGCGGTGAATTGGAAGTGGAGCTTATTCCGCAAGGTACATTGGCCACCCGCTGTTTGGCTGCCGGCTATGGTATGCCTGCCATCTTTACCCCGGCTGGTGCCGGCACGGAAGTGGGTACCGGTAAGGAAGTAAGAAATTTCAATGGAAAAGATTACTTGCTCGAATATGCATTCGATGCTGATTTTGCTATTGTGAAAGCATGGAAAGGAGATACTGCAGGAAACCTGGTATTCAAAGAAACAGCCCGCAATTTCAATCCGCTGATGGCTATGGCCGGAAAAATAACGATAGCAGAGGTAGAAGAGCTGGTTCCTGCAGGAGCACTGGATCCTGATTACATACATACACCGGGCATTTATGTGCACCGTATTTTCCAGGGAAGCAATTATGAAAAAAGGATTGAGCAGCGAACAGTAAGGAAGAGATAAGTGCAGCGATATCTTCAAATTATTTCATTCTCAAATCTTCAAATTGAAATGGCTTTAACAAAAGAACAAATAGCAGAAAGAATTGCAAGAGAATTGCGTGACGGATATTATGTAAACCTTGGCATTGGTATACCTACATTAGTGGCCAATTATATACCCGAAGGGATGGATGTAGTGCTGCAAAGTGAGAACGGATTATTAGGAATGGGACCTTTTCCTTTTGAAGGCGAAGAAGATCCCGATTTGATCAATGCCGGTAAGCAAACGATTACTACCGTGCCGGGATCCGTCTTTTTTGATTCAGCCATGAGTTTTGGAATGATAAGGGCCGGGAAAGTTGACCTGACAGTGTTAGGCGCAATGGAGGTAAGTGAGAACGGAGATATTGCCAACTGGAAAATACCAGGCAAAATGGTAAAAGGAATGGGCGGTGCCATGGACCTGGTGGCCAGCGCCAAAAATATTATTGTGGCCATGATGCATACCAACCCCAAAGGGGAGTCGAAATTATTGCCTCAGTGTACACTACCCATAACAGGTGTACGTTGTGTGAAGAAGATCGTTTCAGACCTTGCAGTGCTGGATATAACGCCCCAGGGCTTTAAATTACTCGAAAGGGCTCCCGGAGTATCTGTTGATGAAATAAGGGCTAAAACAGCCGGCAAATTGATTATAGAAGGGGATGTGCCGGAGATTGCATTTTGAGGAAGTGAATGTCAGCCTGAGCTTGTTGAAGGCTGATATTGTGCAATAATCTAAGTTGCCGTAGCCAGCCTCAGTCAATCAGGTTATTCTTTACAGCAAAGAAAACAAGGCCCGCAGTATTCTTGCTGCCAAACCGCTCCATCAATCGGTCTTTGATAGCTTCTACTGTACGGGGACTGATCTCCATTTTCTGGGCAATTTCTGCGGCGGTGAACTCCATGCAGATAAAACGAAGTACATCTCTTTCCTTATCGCTCAGGGTGATTTCGTTGTTAAGTGAAGGAACTACTTTCTGGCGGGAGTGTGATTTTTTCAGCAAGATGCGGTTNNATCTCATTCGGTTCTGCATTTTTCAGCAGGTAACCATTGGCGCCGTTTTCCATCAGGTGGTACACAAACCGTTCATCTTCGTACATACTCAGCACCAGCACTTTTATCTGCGGAAATTGTTTGCTGATAGCTTTGGTAGCTTCTATGCCATCCTTACCGGGCATACGCAGGTCCATCAGCACCACATCGGGCTCGGCAGCAGGTAGTCCGTTTAACAGCTCATCACCATTTTCTGCTTCCAGTACAAACTTGATATTGGAAAAAGGACGAAGTGAAAGAATTACTCCTTTCCTGAAGATTTTGTGATCGTCTGCAATAGCTACCTTAATGACACTCATAGTTATCAATAATGCGGTAAAGTTAACAAGTTTACAAGTTAATAAGGTGACACAGGTTATTAACGGTAGCAGGTAGTCCTTTTTAACCCGTTAACCATTCAACCTATTAACTACTCATACGGTTCGTCTTTCGGCAATTCTATGGTGACTTTGTAATAGGTCTGGGAAATATCTTTTTCAAAATTGATACTTCCCTGCACTACCCGCAGGCGGCTGCTGATGTTCTTGAGCCCAAGGCCTACATTGCTCTTGTTCAGTTTATCAAAATCAGATTGTACAATACCCCTGCCGTCGTGGTGGATACGCAGGTAAAATTTATCGGCATGTACGTTCTGGGTGAGGTGGATGAAACTTGAATTACTGTGCTTGAGAATATTATTGATCAGTTCCTGCACAACCCGGAAAACGATCAGTTCCTTTTCTTCTTTCAGTCTTTCTTTATACTCATGAAAACGGCTGCTGGCATTGATAGTGCCTGAGCCACTGATTTTCTGGAACAGGTCATTCACCGCCGACTCCAGCCCGAAATTCTTCAGGGTAGGCGGCATCAGGCTGTGGCTTATGTTACGCACCAGCTGGATGGTATCATCAATGATCTGGCGGGCCTGGAAGATGGATTGCAGCTGGGTGGCCTTATCCTGGTTTACCAGGTTTTCATTCAGGTACAGACGGGCGGTGGCCAGCAGCGGGCCGGCATCATCATGCAGGTCGGCGGCCAGGCGTTGTCTTTCTTCTTCCTGCAGTTTGATGGAGGCATTCAGCAGTATTTTTTGCTGCTCGGCTTCCATTTGCTGTATTTTTTTATGAAAACGCAGCACCCGGCGCTGGTGCATGATGAGGAAGATGATAAGGGCTACCACCAGCACTACCATGCCTACGGTACCCAGGAAGAGCACTGTGGAAACTCCGGAACTGTTAGTGGCCTGTAAAAAGAACATAGTGGGTTAGTGGTTGCGATGGGTTAAATCATATCTAAATAAGGGATATGTGTTTGTTTTTTTTCATTGTTTTCAACAGGAAACCTAACATAAACAACTAAAGCAATTACAAATAGAATGTTCTTAATTATTTCTGCCAAATATGTAAGTGTTCCAAAAGTATTGATTTGTTCCTCACTTAAATGGTTTATTAGTATATAAAAGAAAAAAGATCCTCCTAAGTAAATCAGGATACCTACTGAGATCCAAAAAATATAGTGGTTGTAAATGTATGAGGTGCTAATGTTCTTGTAGTATTGGTAAAAAAAGTAAACAACGTAAGTAATCAGGAGTATTGTTTCAATACCGACAGGTACTGTATCTAATCTTTTAACTTTTCCGTTAAAAAGATAAATGAGTTGGAAACTTAAAAAAGCAAGTGATGCCATTAGAATAAACTGTCTGGCCTTTTTGCTCTTTAATGAGTACCATATTACAATTGTGAATATGCTGTACTCAAAAAAAGTATAGAAGGTTTTTAGATACTTTCTAATCTCTTTTGGAAATGTGTCATAATATTCAAGAAAGAAAAAGCAAATGACACTATATAAAGCCAAGACAATTGGAATTAAGTCTTTCTTTTTGTTTCCACACCAAAAAAAACAAAGGGGTAAAAGGAGATAAGAATAAGTGACTATATTATAAAAAAGCTTTTCTATAATTTGGATTTTGTCCAAAAATAGAAAAACTTTTTAAACTTCTCTAACAGTAGAAATTAAGTGATTGAATGATTATTCTTCCCATCCAATCAGGACATCTACGTCCCATGCTCTTCTAACTTTTTTCATAACAGTAACGTTTTTAAAGCCTTATTCGAATTAACTCGAGGTGTAAAAATTGCTATTCGCCGGATGGGATACAATGTGGTGCCGGCTAAATAAATACCCCTAAAACCACCTAAAAGGCTCTGTAACAAAGGATTTTATAGACTTTAAATAGTGTGATTACGATTTTAAAAATAGTAAGTTTTCTTAGTAAAATACGTAAAATTACGGTTGTAAAAATAGTAAACTTCCCGGGGATATTTCCGGTTATCAACAGCTGTGGAAAAGAAAGAGGTGTTTCGGGTTGGAAGTTTAAGGTTTAAAGTTGCTTTAAACCGATGCAGTTTTAAAGAGACTGCGACTCTGCAAATTTGAAGGAGGTTCCTTCGCTTCGCCCGGAAAGAAGTTGATTGACATTGGATTTAGCTATGGCATTCATTGGTATCGGAAATAGTATTCAGGACGGTTAGTTCAGGACATTGGACGACCGCGGGGCTCTATCTTCTGTCAATCAACTGGGTCAAAAGTAGCCCCTGGCAAAAAGCCTTACAAGAGCAAATGCACGGCTTTTTGGGTTTTCAGGAATTACATACAGCATCGTAACTGCCTCATAGGAAAATGAAAATCTACTATCAGGGGGGATGAAAATTTACGGTAATGGGATTTTCTCTCCCTGTAAGACCTTGTTTTTATTCCAGTGTTGTTTTCTTCCTTCTCTTTCACAAAAGGCTATTAATATTTGTGAGATGTGATGATAAAATTTGTTTTGAGTGATGCAAAACTAATTTTACGTATTTCTACCAAATTTGCGTAGTTTTACTCGACTTCGATACCCAAAAACTTAACTGCAAACCAATACCCATGACCGCCCAGCAAATTAAAGTAGCGATTGCCGATGATCATAAGATCTTTCGTGATGGTATCCGCATGGCGCTGAAAGACAAAGATTACCTGAAAATTATTTGGGAAGCTGAAGACGGAAAAGACCTGATGCACAAACTTCAGCTAAAGCAACCGGATGTTATCCTGATGGATATCCGCATGCCGGAAATGGACGGCATCAATGCCATCAGCCTCATCCGTAAGGAATACGAGGCCGTGAAAATCATAGTGCTGACCATGTACGATGACCAGGAGATGATCACTAAGATGATGGAGATGGGCGCCAATGCCTACCTGACCAAGACGACTGACCCCGAAGAAATTTACCAGGCCATACTCACCTGCATGAATGATGATTTTTATTTCAATGAACTGGTGAATAAAGCGGTTTTGCTGAAGTTGCAGCATAAGAAAACGGTACGGCAATTCTATCCGAACCCTGTTAAGTTTTCAGAAAAGGAATTAAGAATCTTAAAACTGATTGCGGACGATAAGACTACGGAAGAAATCTCTAAAGAAGTATTTCTTAGCCCCCGCACCATTGAAACCATCCGCCAGAATATGAAACAGAAAGTGGGAGCAAAAACCATTGCGGGTTTGGTAATGTATGCTACCAGGAATAAGTTGCTGGAATAGGCCAGGAACGCTGCGGAATAAAAAAGTTGTCAGCCTGAGCTTGCAGAAGGCTGTTTACTTGATGCAATTCTTGCAGAGAGATCAATCATTAAACTCAAGCGATGCCAAATATCAACGATATTTTTTTTGACGGTCACTATAAAGAGATCTGGAAAACGATCATACCTGATGAACTGACGGTGAAGGAAGTTGATTTTATGATACCTTACTTCAGCCTGCAGCCGGGCAGTAAGGTGCTGGACCTGATGTGTGGCTACGGACGTCATGCAATTGGCCTTGCCCGAAAAGGAGTAACAGTAACAGCGGTAGATAATCTTGCAGATTATATCAATGAAATACAGCAAACGGCTACTACAGAAAACCTGCCGGTAAAAGCTGTGCAGTCAGGTGTGCTTGATTTTTCTACGGAAGAACAATTTGACCTGGTAATCTGCATGGGCAACAGTCTGAATTTCTTCAATGCGGCTGATACAGTATCCATTTTAAAAAAGGCAGCCAGCTTTTTAAAGCCCGGCGGATACTTGCTGATCAACAGCTGGTCGCTGGCAGAAATAGTATTTAAGAATTCCGTTACCAAATCCTGGAGTGAGATAAACGGGGTCAAGTTCCTGACCGATGCAAAATTACTTTTTCATCCTGCCCGGCTGGAAGCTGAAAGTACCATTATACACCCGGACGGAACAACAGAGACCAAGACCGGTATTGATTATATTTTTTCCATTAATGAAATGGAAAACATGCTCCAATCTGCGGGGTTTGTATTAAAAGAAGTGTATAGTATTCCAGGCAGAAAAAAATTCACCCTTGGTGAACAAAGGGCTTATCTGGTTGCACAAAAGCAATAATTCGTTGTTATTTCTTTTCAGTTGGTATATGTACAAAAAATAACCCCGGCGTTATGAGGACCGGGGCTTACGTTACTGTTATGAAAAGAAAAAGATTTTTAAGCGTTGTGTTTCATAGAGACAGGGCTTAACGGTTACGGCTCTTGCTTTTCAATTCATTTTTCATTGGTTTTGGATTTCAAAAACGGAGCCATTATTCAAAAAGAGAAAGTTGACTGGCCGGTTTGAAGTGTCTCCCGTAAAAACGGGTCGGTTTTTTCAAAGGAATTGGAAATAACTTTCTGGACGGTTCTGGACATTGGATGAGAGGGTAAAGACAGATCATCCGTGTCAATCAACTTTCTGCAACAAAAGTATATCCACATGTAAATGTTAACAAGAGCATAACTGCCCTATTTCAAACATTCGGTATTTACTGCGGAGCTAGTAAAAACTCTTATAAGCACATAGTACAGTTTCGATATGTCCGTAAAGTAGCGGTACTTTCCACAAATACGAAATCAAGTACTTTCCCTATAGTACATATTGCAGGAATTTTCCAACTTGCAGTCTGTAATTATTACTTAGATTCAATAACATTTTTAATAATCCAATTATGAAAAATCCCGACACTAACGCTGTTATTAAAGTGGCGATCGCTGATGATCATGCCCTTTTCCGCACTGGTATCAAGACTGCTCTCCAGGTACGTAAAGACATTCAAATGGTGGCTGAGGCCGAAAACGGTATGCAATTGCTGAACCTGTTGCGCCACATTAAACCAGATGTAATTTTACTTGACATCCAGATGCCTATTATGGATGGATTGACTGCTTTACCTGAGATCAAAAAATTATATCCCGATGTGAAAGTGATCATGCTTTCATTCCTCAATGATCATTCTGTTATTTCCAAAATGATGGAAATGGGTGCCAACTCCTATATTACTAAAGAGTCAGGCGCTGACCTGATTTATGAAGCCATCCGTGGTGTGTATGAGAATGATTTCCATTTCAACGACCTTACCAATAAAGCATTGCTGAGCGGTCTTCGTACTAAACGTACTGCTGAAGCTTCAATGCCGCAGGATGTGCAACTGACCGATAAAGAGATCACCATTCTGAAATTGATGTGTGATGAGAAGAGTACAAAAGAAATTGCCGACATCGTAGATCTCAGTCCCCGTACCGTGGAGGCCATCCGGGATAAGCTCAAAACCAAAACCGGCACCAAATCTATGGCCGGCCTAGTGATGTATGCAGTAAAAGCCGGACTGGTAGAACAGGCATAATTTTTCATGGCAAGTATATTCGGCCGCCCTGACAGTTTCGTCGGGGTGGCTTTTTTTATTTTACTTTGAAGCATGGCTACTATTTGCTTCAATGGAAAATTTACAGATGCTGATAAAGCAGTGCTGCCGGCCTCCAACAGGAGTTATCGCTACGGAGATGGTTTGTTTGAGACCATGAAAGTGAAAGACGGAGTGATACAATTAGCAGCCTCCCACATGGAGCGGTTGTTTGACGGAATGTCCATACTGAAAATGGATGTTCCTGCTTTGGTTACAAAGGATAAATTAATGGATATTATACTTGAGCTATGTAAACAAAATAGATGTGAAGCATTGGCCCGGGTGAGGTTGTCAGTATCCAGAGGTAACGGAGGTTTATATGATGAAGACCGGAAGCTGCAATACCTTGTTGAGTGCTGGCCACTAAATCAATCAGTGAATCGGGTAAATGAAAACGGCCTGGTAATTGATATTTTCCCGGATGCTGCGAAAAGTACTGACCGGTTTTCCAATTTAAAGTCAGCCAATTTTTTAGTGTATTCAATGGCGGCTGTTTACGCTAAAGAAAATAAACTGAACGATTGTCTCGTATTGAATGCTAATGGTAAGATTGCAGATTCAACTATTGCCAATCTTTTCCTTGTGAAAGGAGATACTATTTTCACTCCTGCACTTTCAGAAGGATGTGTGAACGGCGTGATGAGAAAATATTTACTGGAATCACTAGCCGCCTCCAACTACCAGGTAGAAGAGACAATAGTTTCAGCAGAAGATCTGCTGGCTGCTGATGAGGTATTTTTATCCAATGCGATAAACGGCATACGTTGGGTGCAACGTTTCCGGAATAAAATCTATAGCCACATGAAAACAATGGAAATTTATCGCCGTTTTTGTCAAACAATTCCGGGCTGATGCTGTTTCTTCCATCATGAAATCTGCCGTGAACATATTCTGGTTCCGCCGTGACTTGCGCCTGCATGACAATGCAGGATTATATTATGCCCTCAGGAGTGGCAAACCAGTAGTACCGGTTTTTATTTTTGATACGAATATCCTCGGTGAACTGGAAGACAAAGCTGACCGGAGGGTAGAGTTCATTCATTTGGCATTGCAGGAAATACAGCAGGAATTAATAAAATACGGCTCTACACTGGATGTTAGATACGGTGAACCTTTGGCTATTTATAAGGAGCTCGCCAGTGAGTATACTATCGAAGCTGTTTACACCAATCATGACTATGAGCCGTATGCCACGAAAAGGGACGCTGCTATTGAACAATTATTGACATTGAAAGGCATCAGCTTTAATACGTTTAAAGACCAGGTGATACTGGAGAAAGGGGAAGTGCTGAAAGATGATGGTAAGCCGTATACAGTTTTTACACCTTATTCCCGCAGGTGGAAGACAACGCTGACACCTTTTCACCTTACGTCTTATCCCATAGAGAAATACTTTTCCCATTTTTTCAAACAAGCAACCAGGCAAATAGTTTCCCTGGAAAAAATGGGATTTAAAGCCAGTGGTATTTCATTTCCACCAAAATCATGGAAATCTGAAATTATTAAGCGCTATAAAGAACAAAGAGATATTCCGTCGATAGAAGGGACTTCAAGATTAAGTGTTCATTTGCGTTTTGGTACTATCAGTATCCGAGAGCTGGCAAGGGGAGCCGGTGCTTTAAATGAATCATTTCTAAATGAACTGATATGGCGGGATTTTTATCACATGATACTCTGGCATTTTCCCCGGGTGGTGGGCCATGCCTTTAAACCAGAATATGACCGGATAAAATGGAGGAATAATGAAACTGAGTTTGCAGCCTGGTGTGAGGGAAGAACTGGTTACCCGATTGTCGACGCAGGTATGCGGGAATTGAATGCAACAGGCTTTATGCATAACCGGGTTCGAATGATAGTAGCCAGTTTTTTAACCAAGCATTTATTGATTGACTGGCGTTGGGGTGAGGCTTATTTTGCAAAGAAGTTGCTGGATTTTGATTTGGCAGCCAACAATGGCGGCTGGCAATGGGCTGCCGGAAGCGGCTGCGATGCGGCACCTTATTTCCGTGTTTTCAATCCATATTTGCAGACTCAAAAGTTTGATCCTGATTTAAAATATATCCGTAAATGGGTACCGGAGTTCGAAGAGCTTACCTATCCCCGTCCGATAGTAGAACATGAAGTAGCCAGGAAGCGTTGCCTGGAAACTTATGCGGTGGCTTTAAAGAAATAACTCTTCGTCATTCTTGCTTGGCACCATATTATTCATTAATAAAAAAGTATTGTAAAGAGTTATTATCGCTTTTTTACCTTCCTCTCCCAGGTTGAGTGAATAGTTATTTACATAAAGATCGATGTGCTTTCTCATTACTTCCTCACTCATTGTTTGTGAATGACATTTTACATAATCAGTGATAACCGGATAGTTGGCAAAAGCATATTCAAGACTTTTGCGGATCAATTGGTCCACCTGTAAACTTATCAACCTGTCAACTGTCCTTTTGATGGCAATTCCGCCTAAAGGAATTGGTACATTCATTTTCTTTTCCCAGGATTCTCCCAGGTCTGCCACTTTTTCTAATCCCTTTTGCTGATAAGTAAAACGGTTTTCATGAATGATAACACCCAAATCGGCCAGTTCACTCATCACCAGGTCTTCAATTTCAGAAAAGAGCATGGGTCTTTTGTTTTTTGCATCCGGGTATGCAAAGCTGAGCAGCAGGTTGGCTGTCGTATTAATACCCGGTATTAAAATACTTTGCTCTTCCACTTTGCTTATTTCACTGCCAGCCCGTTTTACCAGCAAGGGACCAACGCCTTTTCCGAGGGCACTGCCTGCATTCAGTAATAAATATTTATCAGTTGATCTAAAAAATGCGGGGAAACTTAGTTTGCTAATGTCCAGCTTTCCTTCCAATGCCCATTGGTTGAGTGTTTCCACATCTTCCAGTATTGCCTCGAATTCGATACCGTCTGTATCAATTTTTTTATTGATCAGGGCATCAAAAATAAAAGTGTCGTTGGGGCAGGGCGAAAAGCCGATACTAAGCTTCATGAGTTAAACTTATAAACTTTCTAACAGGCGGATCAGTTCCTTGTTTAATCCGGCAATGGAGTCAGCCATATTCCATTTCTTTTTATTTCTTTCACCAATATAATTGGAAATGCTTCTTATCTGTAAAAAAGGAACATTTTCAGACAGGCATACATAGTGCAGCGCTGCGCCTTCCATTGATTCGGTTACCGGGTTAAACTGTTCTTTATAAAAGCGGATCATTTGTTTTGATGTGGTGATCTGGTTCACAGAAATTCCTTTGACCGCTTTAAGCTTTGTTCTTTTTAGTGTTTCATTAGCAGGATTGATCAGCCACCCGTTTTTATAGGGAGGCTGGTTTTGCGGAACCAATTTCAGGTCAAATAATGTTTTCAGGTTTTTTAGTTCCACTACACTTTCATCAGCAATCGTATCCTGCTTGATAGCTACAACAGTTCCCAGTGGTAGTGAAGTGTCAAAGCAACCTGCTACACCAGCCTGCACCACCATATCAGGCTTTCGAATGGAAAATTGTTTTACCAGGTGATATGTGGTGGCAGTCATACCGATTCCGCTGATCAATACATCGAGATGCATATCAATATGTTCCGTTTTTTTCGCATTTCGGTAATATTCGAGGAAAGGTGCTATTTCCTGGGCCGTAGCAGCTACAATAAGGCAATTCATTACATTATTTTCAGTGTGCAAGGTAACAAAGAGAACTTCATCCTGCTAACTTTGAAGTAGCTTTGAATTCATTGGATTAATCAATTAACCGCTTATGGCAACAATTATCCAGGTTGATTGTTGTTAAGAGCTAATCTGAATCACACGATAAAGCATGAATAAACGAGTGGCTATATACCGAAAAGAGCATTTCAATGCAGCTCACCGTCTTTTCAACCCGGCATGGGATAACCAGCAGAATGAGAAGGTGTTTGGCAAGTGTGCCCTGCCTAATTATCATGGCCATAATTATGACCTTGTGGTGAAAGTGACCGGTGAGCCGGATCCGGAGACTGGTTATGTGATGGACATGAAAGACCTGAGTGATATTATTAAAAGAGAAGTGGTGGAACGCTTTGATCACAAAAACCTGAATCTTGATACGGTTGAATTTAAAAACCTGAACCCGACTGCTGAAAACATAGCTGTTGTGATCTATACAATTCTCAGACCATTTATAGATCCTGCAAAGGATTTGCAAATCAGACTTTATGAAACAGCCCGGAATTTTGTAGAGTATCCGGCCTGAAATTTTTTCTTCAAATCAATTAACCGTTATGGCATATAAAAAAACAGAACACTATGATGAGCAGGTAACCTCCGGTCTCATCACCCATTATAAATCTGTTCTTAACCTTTTAGGTGAAGATGCAGAAAGAGAAGGTTTGGTGAAAACACCCGAACGCCTGGCCAAAGCAATGCAATACCTTACACAAGGTTATCATCTTGATGCCAAGGCTATCATTAACTCTGCCAAATTTCATGAGCAGGTAAGCGAAATGATCGTCGTAAAAGACATTGAGATATACAGTATGTGCGAACATCATATGCTCCCCTTTATAGGCAAGGCACATGTGGCTTATATACCCAATGGCTGGATAACCGGCTTAAGTAAAATTGCAAGGGTAGTGGATGTATATGCAAGACGACTGCAGGTGCAGGAACGGTTAACGGTGCAGATCATGAATGCCATCAAAGAAACACTAAACCCCCTGGGTGTGGCAGTTGTAATTGAAGCAAAGCATTTGTGTATGATGATGCGGGGTGTACAGAAACAGAACTCGGTGACAACCACTTCTGCCTTTGATGGTGAATTTCAGAAAAATTCTACCCGCGGTGAGTTTTTAAGGCTTATTACAGCAGATCTGGACTAACTCCTATATTTGCGAGGTTATTAAGTTTGATTGAAACTATTCAGTCAAACTTTTTTAATGAGGATATATCAAATTTCTACTATGAAACATGCTTATATATTTCCCGGGCAAGGTTCCCAGTTTCCGGGTATGGGAAAACCACATTTTGACAACAGTGCTTTTGCCAAAAAATTGTTTGAACAGGCAAACGATATACTTGGTTTCCGCATTTCAGATATCATGTTCGAAGGATCCGAAGAAGACCTGAAGCAAACGAAAGTTACACAACCTGCAATCTTTTTACATTCAGTAATTGCTTTTAGAAGTATTGAGAATGCAAAGCCGGACATGGTGGCCGGTCATTCTTTGGGAGAATTTACCGCCCTGGTGGCTAATGGCACATTAAGTTTTGAAGATGCCCTCAGCCTCGTTTCTGTAAGGGCCACGGCAATGCAAAAGGCCTGCGAAATAAATACTTCCACTATGGCGGCTGTATTGAACCTGTCAGATGACAAGGTAGAAGCTATTTGCGAAGAAGTGCAAAAAGAGACCGGTGAAGTGGTGGTGCCGGCTAATTATAATTGTCCGGGTCAGCTGGTAATCAGCGGCAGTAAAAATGCAATCGACATAGCCTGTGAAAGAATGAAAGCTGCAGGAGCTAAAAGAGCATTGGTGTTACCGGTAGGCGGCGCATTTCATTCACCTTTGATGCTGCCGGCGAAAGAAGAATTGCAGGCGGCAATACTTTCTACAAAATTTCATAACCCGGTTTGCGCCATTTACCAGAACGTAGCCGCCAAAGCAGTGATGGACCAGGAAGAAATAAAGCAAAACCTTATCGATCAACTGACAGGTGCGGTAAGATGGACACAAAGTGTTCAGGCCATGATTGCGGATGGTGCCTCAAAATTCACTGAATGTGGTCCTGGTAAAGTATTGCAGGGTCTTGTGCTTAAGATCAATAAAGAAATGCAGGTGGATGGGGTAAACTGATGTATATACCTCTTTGATAAAACTTAATCCCCCGGTATAAACCGGGGGATTTCTTTCTTGCATGAAAAAGGAGGCTGATGAAACGACACTATATGAAGACCTCACTGTTTTACAATTCTTAAAGTTTCTTTGTTTTCCAACCGGATGAAATAGATGCCATTCATATACTTACTGATATCGAATGTCTGGCTTTCACCATTAATGGTAAAGTTTTCCAACAGTTTACCGCTCATATCAAAGACTGCAGCAACGGAACCGATCAGTTTTTTATCACCTACTGCAATCGTAACTATGGTGCTGGCCGGATTAGGATAAACAATAGAATGCTTTGCTTCCTTTTCCTTATACGTTAGCCGGATAATGGAAGAATAGCGGTAGTTGTTGTCAAGATCAACCTGGCGAAGCCGGTAATACATCACTGAACTATTTAGCCGGTCAATGTTTCTGTCTGTGTATGTATATGTTTGGCTAGTATTGCTGTTGCCGGCAGCAGTTACTGAACCTATATCATTGAAACTATTACCATCCAGCGAACGTTCTACTTTAAATTCTTTAGTATTCTGTTCATTAGCAGTAGCCCATTCAAGTATATTGTCTTTATTACGGTTAGTTCCCCTGAAGTATAACCAGGTTACAGGTAATGCTACACCGATAAATGTGCTCTTTATTTCACCCGGTCGCAGGGTTTCCCGGTTGCCAACACTGTCTGTTGCCAGCACAAAGAAGTAGTACCTGATATTGGGTGTAAGTGGAAGAGTAGTATCGGTGCGGATCATCCGGTCTTTCAGGATACTGAAATTGACACCATCATCAGAAATATATAACGTATAAAAGTGTACCCCGCAGCCATTTGCATCATCTGTACCAGACCAGTTCAGTGTCAGCGGGTTGGTACTGTTTGTGGGCAGGCTTCCCATCTGGCTGGTGGGGGGCAGTGCATCAATAGTATTCTTCTCAATATTTGTGGGAATGGTATCATTGGCATCAAAAACAATGTCTGCTCTTGCCAGGATACTATCAAGAGTTTGAGCAGTCGAAACTGGTTTGATGCTGAAGTTTACAAAACCATGTCCATAGGTAAGGTTACTGCTATCTTGTAATAATAAGAAGCCTTTTAGCGGATCAGCAGGTGGCAGGAAGGTAACCGGGTCGATGGATTGAAATTCCCAGAAGGCATGATTGTTCACCACATCATACCCGGCTATCACATCCACATATAATCCGAGTGAATCCCTGCAATCCAATCGCTGGTAATAAGAAGCGGCAGCAGGCGGAACGGTGAATGTAAGACTGTTAAAACCGAAACTACCGAGCTGAAAACTTGCAGCATCCATTTTCTCATGTACCGGCACTACTACTTTTACATACTTGGCAGGCGCTGAAGCAGACTTATCATTTTCGAATGTTACCGTATAAGGCAACCTGTCATTGATGCTTACCCAGCTTTTATCAGGTACACCATCCGGCCCGATGATTTCGTTGGGGTCCCAGGAAGAGATGGCTTCAGCAATATCGGAAATTCCACCTGCAATAATACTTGCCGGTTTTTGGGTGCCGCCGGAACTGTTTTGGGGACAATTGATATTTCTTAATTTCCTAGCTTCTCGCATATTAGTTTGGTTGCGAAACTTTAGCCATTTTTTAAAATGCTCCGGACCTAATTTCCGATGAAACTCTTGCTCTTCTTCGTCCATTGTTTGGTCAACGCTATTATCTCCAAGATTTTCTCCATATTCCGCTGAAAGAGCATTCATGCTTTTTCCGGTTATTAACCTCTCTTGGGCAAAGTCAAACAATCCATATACTGAACCTATACCGCTGAATGACAAAAGACTTTGTGCCAAATCACCCGAAGCTTTTGCAATTTCAGTAGTTCCGGAGTTAGGATCATTAAGAACATTACCCAAAGTGTTGCCTTTGAATAATGCATCAATACCAGTTAAGCCAAAGCTAAGTTTGCCCAAGCCTGATGACAGCCCTTTAAGCCCTTTAAGTTCGTTAGCTAATGCATTTGAGTTTTTTGCAAGCTCATTAGCTTTAACAAAATCTCCTGCATCAATCAGGCCATCTATTAGCACATCTAATTTGCTATTCTTAGCAATGTTAAATTCAATCCGAAACTGGTTTATTAAACTCAAAACGGTAGTATAATTTGATCCGAGTGTTTCAAGCTCTTCCACCGACTGCCTTAGTGTTACCTGTGTATTTTTTGCTTTATCAGGTGGACAATCTTCAAGCCCCAGGACATCCACTCCATTCGCCGGGTTGTTATGCACATACTGGTACATACCCATGCCGTCTGCATAACCAATTAAGTCCCGCTGACTGAACAGGCCGGTTTCAGGATTATATTCCCGGAAGAAAAATTTGTATTTGCCTGTTGTACTGTCATATTCCTGCCCGGTAAAACCAAAACGGTTGCCTGTAAGGGAGCCAGGCAGTGCATTATTCAGTGAATCATAAATACTCATTTTGCCATATGCATCGTAATTATATTTTTCAATCAGTCTTCCTTGCTGGTTAGTGATGGCTTCCACTGAGTTCAGTTCATTCTGATGATAAAAAAACTGGTTATTGTTTTTTTCATTCACCACCGGGCTCAGCCAGCCTGCATAAATTGTTTTATTGAGGATTGTATTGCCGGTCNNATAAACCTGGGAAGGTGAGGCAGAGTCTTTCAGTAACTTCTTTTCGGGATCATAAAATTTATAAAACTGCCCGTCATAGGTAAGATTGCCATTATTGTCATAGGTGAAGTTAATATTCTGAGTTCCGTTATTGCTGCTGGTAAGCTGGTTCAGGTTATTGGAAGTGTAGGTTGTATTTGTGCCATTTAAACTGGCAGATGTCCTGTTGCCTAATGCATCATAATTATAAGTGTTCTCTACAACTGGAACTCCGCCAATGGCTCCTCTTTTGTAGTTAGTTAGTCTGCGGCCGTTATCATAGGAAAATTGTTCCGACCTGGCCGGATCATTCAGCCTGTTGATGGATGTTTTCTGCCTTTCATTGTCATAATTAAAATTACTGTTTTGTATGGTGCCGCCTGCTGTTGAAATATTGCTCAGGCGGTTGGCAAAGTCATACTGGTAGGAAGTTGTTACACCGTTGGCCATTGTTTTAGCTATTAGCTGGTTGGCATTGTTGTACTGGTAAGATACCAGCACCGAATTATTTTTGATAATGCTGATCAATCGGTTGCGGGTATCATAGCTTTTTGTAATGACAGTACTGTCGGGGTAAATAGTTGATTGTGTTCTGCCGGCAATATTATAAGTATAGTTTACTGTTCTGTTGCCAAAATTTTCAGAAGTCAGCCGGTTCAGTGCATCATAGGTTAGTGTTACAGTGCCGGCATTATTGGTCGCTGTCAGCAGCCTACCTAGTGCATCGTAGGTATAAGTATAAACATGGCCATCGGGCAATGTTTTTGATATGACCCTGCCGAGTGTATCGTATGTAAAAGTAATGGTAGTGCCATCGGTGATTCTTTTAGCAATGATATTTGATTTGTTATCATAGCTGTTTTCTGTGTATTTGCCATCAGGGTAAGTAGTTCTTTTAAGTCGGTTCAGGTTATCATAAGTGTAGCTGGTCGTATTATTGTTCTGATCTGTCAGCGCAGTTATATTACCCTGGAAATCGTAGTTTACTGTAATTGTATTTCCGTTATTATCTGTCGTGGTTTTTACCCGGTCAAGGCTATCATAAGTATATGTGGAGGTAAAGCCGTTTCTGTCAGTTACGGCAACTATATTGCTGTTTTTATCATATAGTAGTGTATATGTATTGCTTAAAGGGTCTGTAATTTTCTTAACTCTGTTAAGGCTGTCGTATTCTGCTGAATACGTTGCGCCGCTGCCATTCGTAAAACTGGTCACATTGCTGTTCTTATCGTAGGTCAGGCTGATAACCTGCCCGTTAATATCATTTGCTGCTATGATCCTGTTCAGAGCATCATAGCTATAACTAAAGACCTGGCCATTCGGCATATTTACGGAAGTCAGATTACCGTTTGCATCATAATCGGAGGAAAGTACATTGCCCTCAGGATCAGTTATTTTTTTTAACCTGTTTCTGCTATCGTGTTCAAAGCTCAGTGCATTTCCTAATGTATTTCTGATGCTTTTTATATTATCCATTGCATCGTATGTTAGTGTTGTTTTTCCGCCAGTCGGATCAGTAAATTCAACCAGCCTGTTACTGGCATCAAATGCTGACAGGCTGGTTTCATTGTTTTCATTTACAAGCGAAACAGGGTTGCCTTCAGCATCATAGTTAAGTTGAATGTTGTTATTGATAGGGTCAGTAATCTTTTTGAGCCTTCCCAATATATCATACTCCAGGTTACTCGTGTTTCCCCTGGCATCTGTTACAGAAAGAAGATTTCCCCTTGCATCAAATACCAGTTGTGCAGAGTATCCGTTAGGGCCGGTCACATTTACCGGGTTTCCGTAGGTGTCATAGTTATAGCTAAACGAATTGCCTTTGGGGTCCGTGCTGCTTTGAATATCACCATTAGCAGCATAAGATGCTGTATAAACATGGTTTCCCGGTTCAGTTAACTGTGTAAGATTGCCTTTTACATCATATGTCATTGTTGTAGTATAACCTTTTTCATCAGTAAAACTGGCTACCCTGTTAAAATCTGTCGTATATGTGTATTTGATAGTATTATTCAGGGCATCAGTCATGGTGAGCATATTTCCCCGGTTGTCATACGTAAATGTGGTAACATTGCCATTGGCATCCGTTTCTTTTATCTTATTACCAGCGGCATCAAATTCGAATTTCATATTGAAACCACAACAGTTCCCTGACATTCCGCTAAGCCATTTTTTATCCTCCTGTTTTTTAAATTCATATTTCGTTACCTGGTTACTTCCGGTTTCCAGGTAGTCAGTAACCATTGTGGTATGGGTGGCAGAATCATAAGACAAACTCAGTCTTTTATTACATCCTATCAGTTCACTGATGGAAAAATTATTGAAGTAGATTATGTCAACTTTATTATTGTTTTTGTCGGTGACAGCTTTCATAGGGCCATTAACGAGGTAAGCATATTTTGTTGCATTATTCAGCGGGTCTTTTACTTCCACCAGGTTGCCTGCACCATCGTATATATAGCTGATAACCCTTGTCGGAACAGTCATTGCATCTGTTATGCTGGTAAGCCTGCCGTTTGTATAGGCAAGCGAAATAGTTTGACCTGCTCCATTTGTTAGTGCTGTAAGAAGTGTATCGGAATAGTTAAAGTTGATAAAATTTCCATTGAGTTCTTCCATCCGGGTGATTCGCTTATGGATATTGTTATCAAAGAAATACTTTGTGCCATCCGTTTCTGTAATCCTGTATTTGCCGGGCTGGTATTCGCTCAGGGTACTAAAGAATCCCCTTGGTGCTTTAAAACCGGCTCCTTCTGGTAAGTAATTATCTTCCCGTCCGTCTCCCCAAATTATTGTTTTACTCCCCAGTGTATCATTTTTGTATTTTATATTATAATTAAAACTCCATCCCTTACCATAACCATCATTTTTGTCGTAATTGAAGCTATTGTAATGAAAAGTAATATTTAAATCGAAACCCCTTGCAGGAATATACAGATCATTGCGGGTGAAGTAGAGGTTACCTGTAAGCGTATTTACTTCTAAACCCATCGGGCCTGTTTTATTAGGTATGTTGATATTCTGGGCAGATGTACCCACTGTTAATACTAACAGGAAGAAGAGAATGATTTTATATTTAATGATTATGCTTTTCATATCCTGGTTTGAAAGTGAACGATTCATTTTGCTGCCTTTTACCTGAGTGTAAAATTGATTAGGGTATGACCCGGTGTATCCGGTGGTGTTTTGCCATAGACAGTTATTGTTCCGCTGGCACCGGCCCTGATAATGCCCGGAGGACCGCCGGGTTCAGTCAGTTCCAGGTGTAATGAATTGGAACCATTGGCAAGGGCTGCCTGTGTCATAGCCATCTTAACATTCTTATCATTATAAAGCGTTCTTGTTTGTGCCGGAATATCAAAATTGGCAGGATTGGCATAGTTGATCTGTATTACAAATGGCCAGCCTACAAATACTTTTTCAGGTACCACTACTTCTGTTACCAGCAGGGAGTTTAATCCGCCTGGTGTGCCCGGATCACAGCCCGGCTGATTTCCGCTTCCTGTCTGGCCTGTATTATTTCCACCTCCGGTGAGGATGCCTCCATTATTTCCGGTGGCAATTGTAAAGCTGCCGGCTAGTACTGCTACTGATGAATCTTGCTTATGCAATGACACATCATAAAGCCCTACAGGTCTTCCCTGCAGGTTGAAGGTGGCAAAGACGGTGGTGCTGTTGATAAAGTAAACGGCAGAAGAGTAAATAGTAGTACCCGGCCTGCTGAGACGGGCCAACATATTATTAGTGAATAACGACCCGCTTAATTTAACGGTTACATTACCGATATTTCCACCGGTGCTGGACTGCACATTTAAAATTGTGAACGGAAGCCGTACTGCAGTTAGTGTTATATTTTGAATTAAAGGATTTGATGACACACAGCGTACGGCGATGTAATACACCGAATCAACAACAGAAGTCATTACAATCTGTTGATTACCGTAATTGGGTGTATTGAATTTGTAGTCAAAACGGGCTGAAGAGGGAACATAACCCAATCCAATATACATTTCATTCCGCATGGACAGGGAATCACTTGTATTCAGTGAAACAAGGATAGTAGATCCATTCAGCGAATCCGGTATTACCAGTTTGTAATACCTTGTCAGCGTATGCAGTGTATTCAATTCCGGTATATCTAACTTCAGTTCCTTTGCTTTTACATAAATGCTGCCCGCCGATATACCTGTGTTATTATTCTTATTCGTTTCATTAATATTATTCAGCAAATCTGTTTTCACCAGCACCTTGTATTGCCCTTCAACCAGGCTGGTCACCAACGGCTGCATGCTAATGGTGTCCCTGTCAAGCGGTGGCATGTTTATGTTCTTGTTTTTTATTCCAACTAATACAGCAGTTGAATCAAGAACTGTATTGGAGGAAAGATAGATTCCATCAGAGGATACTCCTGTAGCCGTATTGGCTGACAGGTTAGCAATGACCCATTTGGCAGTATCTATACTATAGCCTAACAAGACAGTATCAGGCTTCATTATATTTTCAACAACCAGATCTACAGGCTGTGTCCTGAATACTGTTACATAACTGAAAGCAAGATTGTTGGTATCATTTGATTCAAAAACTGAGTTATTGGCATCTGTATGTGCAATAAGGATATAATTGCCCGGTACGGTATTCAGGTTCAGTGTAAAAGTGATAGTGTCATTCAATGACTGGCCAGGCTGCAGCGCAGCATTCATATTGCGGGAGAATAGTTCTATATCACCACTATTACCAGGAGTAAAATCTGTAGAAAGCCAGAGTTTGGTACTCCAGTTATTAGGATAAACTGGCCCTGCACCTGAATTGGTTATTTTATGTATTACAGTGGCTGGTTGCCCGGCTGCCGCTGTGGCAGGTGCAGAAAAGATTGTGTCAACAAAGTCCGGGAGCAATGGCTGAATGACATGTATCTTTCTGGCAGCACCTGTAATATTTCGTATAAAATTGCTGTTGTTATTCAGTTGTTTTTCTCCGGGGATATAGTTGGTGACATTAGTTTTCAGAAAGACATAATAATCACCCGTCGGAATATTGGGAACAATTGCAGGTCTTGTTTCTGAATAGCTCTGGTTACTTTCCAACCGGGTAGTCATCAGAAACTGGCTGGCCAGAATTTCATTTCCATTTTCTAAAGAATCTGGCGAGAAATATACACCGTCATTCCATAATTGATAGTACACTGATCCAGGATTACGCCCAATATTCTTTACTGTCCAGTTAATGCTATACGGCCTGGCTGCTGTGGCGGTATCTGATCCTGATATAGAAGTAACTATATGATCAACTAATGGATTTACAAGTATTCTGGCACCAGAACCATTTACATTATTATTGCTGTTCGCTCCTTCATAAACATCACCTGATGCATTGGTTTTTACAAAGAAATAAGCTGTTGTTGCTGCTATTTCCGGAAAGCAGCTATTATAAGTCCAGCTGAACTGCATATTTAGGTTTACTGAATCAGTGTAAGAAGTACCCGTATTCAAAGTGCCACTATGATTCCTTTTAGCAACAAAATAACTGTTAGCTGAACTGTACACAGGGTTACAACTGACGAAAATGCTGTCAGTCCATGTACCATAGGTGCTGCCGGGGCCATTATTCGTAACGGTATATTTTATTTTCGAATTATAGATGGTAAACAATGAATCTGCCAATGGCACAGATGTTACCACCAGGTCAGCCGGTGTAGGATTAATAACTGACGTAGGAGCGGCACTGCTGATATTATTGCTATAATTGGTTTCCCGGAAAGTACTGTCAAAATTTGTATGAACATAGAAATAACGGTTACCGCTTACTCCGTTTGGAATGGTATAACTAAATGTATGACTAACCGGGGTGCCTGCCGGTATGCTTTCCGTAAAGCTTTGAGTGTTTATAAGCTGGGCTGCACCATCAAAAACAGGCGAGGTGCTGAAATAGATCTTGTCATTTCGTAATTGATTGAATACAGTACCCGGCCCATTATTCAGGATACTATAGGTTATCGTGACAGGTTGTCCAGCAGATGCAGAAGCAGGGACAGTAGCTGATACAGCTAAATCAGGCCTCCGGATATTGATAGGTAATGCACTTCTTCTGATTTGAGGTGTACCCGGATATTCATATACCGTTTGTGTGGCATTGGCTCTTACATAAACATAATAATTTCCAGGTAGCAGGTCAGCCGGTATAGTAAAATTAAATTCACCTGGGTGGTTAGAACCTGGTCTTATTACATTAAATGTATTGATGTTTTCACTGGCCGGGTTAGTTCCCGGATGCACACATTTATAAGAGGGGGCATTGTCTGCGTGAATTCCACTGTTTATTACTCCTTGTGGTTTTTCTCCGATGAGGATGGCGTTTCCATTAATACCGGTAGAGTCGGTGCTGAGGTATACCCGATCTACCCAATAACTGGAACCAAAACCGGCACTGTCGGTCAGCTGTAGCAAATTTGATTGGCAGAAACCAGTATGCCTGTAGTAATGACCCTTATTTTTCTCAAGGTTGTCATTAAAACCAGTGTTAAATATGTTCCAGTTTATTCCAATTGGCTGAGTAGTGCTTGCAACGGTCAAAGGAACAGAAAGGCTATTAATAGTAAGCAGGGGTGTAGGAGTCAGAAACACATGCAACAATTTATTATTGATATTATTATTGGCCAGGGCACCTTCATATAAACTTGTAGTAGCATTCGTATGGACATAGATAAACCACTGACCCGAAATAAAATTGGGAATCACTGCCTGTACTGTCCTGGTATATGAACTGTCAGCCAGCAATTGTGTGTTATTTGTAATGTTCGCATTTTCAGCATTGGGATAATAAGTTCCATTAATCCTTGGCAGTTTCAACTGAGTGGCATTATTGATGTTGAAAATGGGGCTTTGTGAGATATAAAGTTTATCAGTCCACACACTGCCGGCAGGAGTCATCACTCCATAGTTCTTTACTTTATAAGTAATATCAATAGTGCTGCCTGAGAATACGGAAGATGGAGTAAATACGGTGTCAACTCTCAGATCCGCCGTAGGTGAAAGTGATACTGCGATTGCCTGCGGTGCTCTTGCAGTGTCATTTATCACAGTCATTTGTTGCAGGCTGGTGTTTGCGGGATAATTTGTTATCACATAAACGTAAAGCGGCTGGTTATAATTTATCGGCAATGTGAAATTGATATTGTTATCATAATGCTGGCCACTATCCAGCGCTGATATATTATTTCGGGTACCAATAAGCAAAGGCCTTATTGGAAACTCCAGTTGGTTCCATGCGGCTGGTGATGTGTTTGGCGAAATACTAAAGTTGGGCAGGCTGTCAAATGAAAGAAAAACAGCATCAGTCCAACCCTGGTTAGTGGCTGTATTCCCTGGTCCTGCATTAGCTACTCTCCAGTTGATAGTTATGGTTTGTCCTGAAAAGGCAGTTGTTGGCGCCTGTACATTGCTTACCAGCAGATCTGGCAATTTTTTCAGCCTGAAGTATTGGACTGGGCCACTCGTTTCAAGACAAGCATTTTTTGATACAACCTTCCATTTGTAGGCTTTATTATAGGGCAATGCTCCCTGGGGAATTATATAAGATACATTGGTAAGATTGGCTGCATAAGGTGTTGATGGCTCTGTAGCTGATGAATCCCACACAAACAAGTCATAACTAAGCGCATTGCTGCCCGGCTGCCATGAAAGGTTCAGCGGCAATATTTGTTCTGTTGCTCCATCAGCCGGAAGCATATTAGAAACCGCACCGGGTGTTTGTGCAGTAATAATATTTACAACCAGTGAATCGTTGGCTGATGCTGCACCACATGGACCGGATGCTGAAACAATCAGTGTTTTAACGCCTGAAGATCCCCAGGTTATATTCACTGAATCAGCAGTAGATGGGTAAGTGGTGCCATCCGAAAGACGCCAGCTATAGGTAAGCCCGGTCACTTTATTAATTCGATAAGTAGCGGTCTGACCAGGGCAAACGTATTGTGGCCCGTTAATCATATTGAGTTCAGCTACCCTAACACAGAATGTTCTGTTTACTGAATTAGCTGCTAAGTAGTTTGTATCACCCGGTTGAAGCGCCGTAATACTGATTGTGCCGACTCCTGTATAGGTAAGCTGGTTTCCTGATAATACTCCCGGACCTGAGATCAACGAATAACTAACCGGCAAGCCAGAACTTGCTGTAGCCGTTAAGGTAAAAGGTGTGGAGTTAATATCCTGGTCAGGTATTATAGGAAAATTGATGTTTTGAGCAGCTTTGTTAATAATTATTTGCTGTAATACAATTGCGGCTGTATCATATACATCATCGCCCGGTTGTATAGCCCGAATGGTGGCTGTGCCTGTTGTTGTTATTGTATAAGTGTTGCCGGATAAAGATCCCGGTCCGCTGATCAGCGCCAATGATACAGGAAGTCCGGAACTGGCTGTTGCAATAATGGCAAAAGCAGAGTCGCCATACGTTTTATTGGGTATAGACGGGAAATTGATGGTTTGCGGCACAGAGTTTACTGCAAATGAAACGATATTGGATGCAGGACCATCACCACAAAGATTATAATAAGTAACCTTATAATTTCCGGCCAAAGATGCATAGTAAGAAGGATTTGATGCGCCGGCGATCAATGTATCATTCCTGTACCAGCGATAACCCGTTGCATGCTGTGCTGTATCGGGTTCAGTAGCATATAACCAGCGTCCGGCTTTTGTTAGTGCAGGAGCGGCAGACGGAGCAGGATAACTGACCGTTATACTCCTGTTGGCCGTAGGGCCATTTCCACATTCATTAAAAGTACTGAGTGATATCGTTCTTGTTCCGGGTGTTGTCCAGGTTACATATGCTGTATCCTGGTTGGTGGTAAATGTACCGCCACCACTCACTGACCAGTTATAATTAACACCAGCTTCTTGCTGGCTGGGATAGTATTTATGTATACCTGCACTGATGCAGCCGATGCCCGGACCTTCAATAGAAAAATTAACTGATGGAATTGTTTTAACGGTTAGTGCTTTTGTATTAATGCTTGTATCAGGTGGTGCGGTGCCAGTTACTCTAATCTTATAAGCCGATGAAAGAGCTGTATTTACCGGAATTGTGACTGTGATACTATCCGAATTGACAGCACTTACCAGTTGACCAATATTCAAAGGATTAGCAAAACTGCCGGTACTGTCTGATAGCTGAGCAGTAAAAGTATTTGTAGGGAACATTAAAGTGTCTACAGTAAAATGTACTTTGAAGGATGAGCCACGACAGGCAATTGTATCAATATTGGTGACTGTAATTACTGGTATCCGGGGTGGTAATACATATCCTAATGTAAGTGGTCCAAATGATGATAAAACATCCTGTGAAGTGACATAAGCTTCATGTAGATTGCCGGTAATGGATAAAGCTCCGTTGTTTAACCATTGCGATCCATTCCATTGGCTGGCCCTCAAACTATAAATCGAAGAGATCTGCTGGCTGCGTGTACTGTCGTATTGAAGGTTTATACGGACATTGCTGTTACCATTGTCCCGGGTAAATAGCCAATATTCTTTTCCGGAAACTGTTGTCAGCGATGAAACATGTTGTGCTGTATCATACCCGGCATTAGACGGATTGGTTCTGAAGTATTGTGCTGTAAAAGCATCAGTTACCTGTGCAGGTGCTGTGGCCATCGTCAGTAATGCCTTTTTCAGGCTATCACCTACAACAAACGTAAACTGGTCATTCCCGATTTTTTTGATAGGCCCCCACACCCAGCTTTCAGAACTATGGCAATTAATGGAAGCATTATCTTCTGCTATCAGCAATGCAGCAGAGCTTGTTTTTATCAACCCTCCTGACAGGCACGCCACATTACGCAGGTAAATGGGTTGTTCGGGTATAATTAGTTGTGCTTTTGAGAATTTATCGGTATACAGATTGTTAAACGAAACCGGTACTGTACCAAACTGGCGAATATAGGAGTTATTGCCTCCGTTGAAATTAACAGCATTTAAGTTAATCAATGCGGGATTGACATCTGTATTCAGGTTCAGATCACCACCGATATGCAGTGTGCCTCCTGTTCCCACTTGTAAGTTGGCAACCGATGTATAGGCAATGCCAAAAGATCCAGAAATATAATCATCACCTGACCCTGAAATAATGGTATGGGCACCGGGAACCTGGCTGGCACCAAAGATGGTGAGGTCATTGTTAAAATGATTATTGCTTAACTCAGCCAGGCCGGATCTTCCGATACTGTCTATTAAAATAACATTTCCAATGAATGTATTGTATGCAAAATACAATCTGCCAAAATATTTGTCGAAGGTAATTGCAGTGTTGGCCTGGATGCTGGCATCAAAAATATAAGGGTCATTGATTTTATTGAATTGGATGGAATTTGCATTGGAAATATCTCCATCATCAATATAAAGTGTGTCTTTACAAATAAGATTATACCCGTTCATGTCAAGAAAACTTCCGCTTTCTATGATAAGTCCGCCAATGGAAAGATTCGTGTTTGCAATTGGGTTATCAGGTACACCGTTGGGAATATAAACCTGGTCACAATTTCCAGGAACACCAACAGGACTCCAGTTATCAGGGTCGTTCCAGTCTGTGCCATTTATACCTGTCCATGTTTTTACAATACCGCTTGTACAACCAGGTCCGCAGCCAGCCTGGATTTCAGTGATGCTTGAGCAACCCGGTGCATTGTTTTGAACAATGCCAAAACCTCCATTATTAAGATAGTTACATACCGGATCAAATGAACATACAGATAATTGTGGATTGCTTTCAATTTGTATTCCTTCAGTATTGTTGTCCTGAATATCAAGACTATTATTCAGAAAAGCCAGGGATGTAATATTCGGATTTTCATAAACCCGTAAACGTCTTCCAATCGTAATGATATTGCCCAGTCCCGTGAGATCAGTAAGCTGGTTGTTTCCATGGAAGTCAAGATCGCCGTTACTTATGGAAGTAATGTTGCTTAAAGCGGATATATCAGTCAGTACATCATTTGCCCAGAGTGAAAAGCCGCCAGGGATATCTCCTGAAACCTGGTTAAATCCGTTTAATGTGGTAAGATTTGGGTTGAGCCAGAAATAGAAATTANNATTGTTCCAAGGTTGGTATTTAGGAGGTTATTGCTTAAGCCTGAAAGAGAGGTAAGGTTATCCAATCCGGAAAATAGAAATCCCCATACATATTCGAGGTTATTAAGGCTTAAAGATGTTAATGAAGGAAGCCGTTCAAGTCTTAAATAGCCATTGATTGAATCAAGATTTGAAAGACTGCTTAAACTAAGAATCGGTGAGAATCGTATATCCAGGTAACCGTTTATCTTTTCTACACTTTCAAGACCAGTTAAACTTGTTAAAGCAGTACTGTCAATCAACACTCCGCCAATATTGGTGATCCCGTTGCTTAAGCCCGACAGGGTATTTAATGCAGGAAGTTTATTAATGATGATTGTACCCAGGTTTGTCAGGTTATTTAAGCCAATGCTGGTTTGCAGGAAATTATATTGCAGTTCCAGTGTATCTCCTAAAGAAGTCAGAGCTGCAAAATCGCTCAGTGAGGTAATAGCAGTATATGAGATATTAAGTTTTTGCGAAACACTTTCTATTTCGTCTAGTGAATCAAGCTGTGTGATAGCCGGGCTTGCTCCTAGACCGTTGATCTCGAGAATCTGTACGGAAGTACAACCGGGATAAAGAATTTTGAAGCTGTCAATTTGCGTTTGCCGGGTCAGAATAATTGTATCACAAGATGCTTCCGGAGCATTCATATTCCGGTTTAGGTTTGAACGACTGTAAATTGTATGGGCTGAGGCCCATTGGGGTATAATCACCTTGTTCTCCAGTTCACTCATGTTCACTTTCTGTGTTGTCTTTCTTTGTGACAAAGCAGGTTGTGAAAGCACTAAGGCATTCAGAATGAGAAAGTAGATAAGTCTGGTCATCAGTCAGTTTTTAGTGTCGTTTTAACTGCAAAGGCAGTTTTATAATCAGAAAATCTGCAAGATTTAAGGATACGCCGGCTTAAAACGGGATGGATTTGACACTATAAAAATTGCATTTAGCAGGCCTCCGGCCAATACTCAATTTGTAGTACTCACTGGAAAATCTGCCGGAATTGGAATATTTTAGAAGTATCAAGTCCAGGGAATGAGAAAACTTCATCTTTTATTATTGTTATTAATGATTTCCTGTCCTTTTATAGGGCTTACCCAAACTGTATTGGCTGACAGTCTGCGACATTCAGTTTATGCGGCAAAAACACAAGAAGACAGGCTAGTAGCATTAATAGATATGTTTGAAGAGTATCATAGTATTAACCGTGATACACTGGATACGTATGGTCCGGTGGTGAAAGAACTGGCTGCTGCCAGTAAAAACAAACGATTAAAAAGCCTTGCTGAACTGGCCTATGCTAACTGGTATTACCGGTGGGGCTGGAGTGACAGTTCTCTCGCATTTATCGAACCTGAGATTGCCCGGAATCCTGTTGATGACCCGGCAACAAGAGATATTTACTTCAAGCTTGACAGGGCCAAGGCTATGTATCTTGGCTCAAAATCAAGATTTGCTGAGGCCCTGGATGTTTTATACGGTATTTTGCCTAAAGCAGAACAATATAACGATACCCTCACCATTGGACTGACCTGTAATACAATTGGTTCAATTGCAATTGCCAGGCAACAGCTAAATGAAGCTTTGAAATGGATCAACCGTGCTATAGTGGTTGCTGGTAATAAGGGCAGGCATTTACAGGTGTTGGCGCCGGCCTATATCAATGCAGGTTATGCCTATGCGTCATTGGGCAAAATGGATTCTGCCAGCTATTTCATTGAAATGGGGTTGCCAATATGCCGGCAAATTCAGAACCTGAATTATGTTGCCACCGCTCTTAGAATACAAACAAATATTTATACAGCAACAAAGCAATATAAACTTGCTGAAAAAGCGCTGCTCGAAATGATCAGTACGAGGGCAAAACTTACATCAGCAAATTTTATTGTGGAAGATAATCTGCAGTTAGCCGATTTCTACGCAAATTCAGGGCAAATAGATAAGGCCATTGAGATATGCAAAAACAATTTAAAAAAAGGTAACATTGAGTCGACAACTAATGAGTCAAATGAAGTAGTAAGTAATGATCCAAAATTGAGGGTGACTTTTCTTGAAAAATTGGCTGGTTATTATAAACAGGCAGGAAGACTGGATGAATACAGGTTGTCATTAGAAGAATTAGTAAGTGCCAAAGATTCTTTATATGCTGCTAATTCAGCAGAAGCAATAGCTGAATTGCAAACGAAATATGATGTACAAAAGAAAGAAAATACCATACTTCAGCAGAAATATGACCTGCAACAAAAGAATTTTCTGTTTTACGGTTCAATTATCCTAACTGGTCTTTTAGCCGTTATTGCTATTGCTTTATTCAGAAAGTACAGGAAGAGGCAAAAGGCAAAAGTGCAACTGATGATGGAAGAGGAAAGAAATCAAGCTGAAGAGGCGATAAAAAAAGCAGAAGAAAAGGAAAGGGTACGCATCGCCTCAGATTTGCATGATAACCTTGGTGCTTATGCTGCCTCCATGGCTTCCAATCTCAGTTATATACACCTTCCGGATGCTGATGAAAGAACAAATAATGCGTTGATGCAGCTGGCTAATAACTCAAATGCTATTATCTCACAGTTAAATGATACTATCTGGGTATTAAAGAAGGATGAACTGAGCCTGACAGCCATTAGTGACAGAATAAAAAATTTCATAAGTCGCTTGCGAAAAAGTTACCCTGCTGTAAATATAGACGTACAGGAAAATATCACCATTGATCATAAGCTGCCTTCATCACAGGCTTTTCATTTGTACCGTATTATGCAGGAAGCTGTAAATAATGCACTGAAGCATAGCAGTGGAGAAAATATTCTGATCAATATAGCCGGGGGGAATAAGTGGGAAGTCACTATCGCTGATGATGGTAAAGGGTTTAATATAAATGAGGTTAAGCCAAACGCAGGTAACGGATTGTCAAATATGATGGTAAGAAGTAGTGAAGCAGGCTGGAGCGTCAGTTGGGAAAGATCATTCCCAAGGGGAATGGTGGTAAAAATTACTTCTACTACAAATTGATTATTTTTTGGAACAGCTGAATTAATAATTTTTACTCTTTATATGAATTTTATTGTAGCCCTTTGTGAGGATAATAATGTGAACCGCAATACCTTTTTGCAAAAAATTCAGGTGTTGGGCAATATGCAGGTAGCGTTTGTAGCAGCCAACGGGCATGATTGCCTGGAACAGTTGAAAGGTTTGCCACAGGCAAAACTGCCTCAGGTGATTTTCATGGACCTGGAAATGCCGCATATGAATGGTATTGAAACAATAAGACTGGCTAAATCACTTTATCCGTCAGTTCATTTTATCGTTTTAACCGTATTTGATGATGATGAAAAAATTTTTGAAGCAATCAAATCTGGTGCATCTGGTTACCTCTTAAAACATGAGCCTGCAGGTATATTACAGGAAGCGGTGATGAATGTACTGGAATACGGAGGTGCCCCCATGAGCCCTGCTATTGCCCGTAAGGCACTTCAATTAATGAGTAAGTCAATATTGCAGGGTAGTGAGGTAAAGGGAACTTTACCGGAAATGATTACAAGCAGAGAAGAAGGTGTTTTGAAGTTTATGGTAAACGGCTGGGATGCCAAAAGAATAGCTTCAGAATTGGATATAAGTGTCCTTACTGTACGAAAACACATCGCTAATATTTATGAAAAGCTCCATGTACAGTCAAAAGCTGAAATTATCAGTATGGCACATCAGCAAAAATGGTTCAATCGCTAAACAGATATTGAACAGTTCACCCACTCTGCATCAAAATCGGCATTATATTTTTTGTAAAAGTTAATAGCAGGTTCGTTCCACTCCAGAACCTGCCATACTATTCGTTTTAATTCTCTTTCCCTGGCTTCAATGATTAAACGGTCCATTAACAGCTTTCCGATGCCTTTACCCCTTGATGATTCAGTAACAATAATATCTTCAAGGTACATTGCTTGCCCTTTCCAGGTGGAGTAGCGGATATAGTAGAGAGCAAATCCGTATATGTAGCCGTTCTCTTCTGCTACAAAGGCCCACCAAACTGGTTTATCGCCAAAACCACTTTTTGTAAAGTGCTCCAGTGTAACTGTCACATCATTTGGAGCCTTCTCATAAATAGCCAGTTCCTTAACCAGCTCCATTAACCTCGGACAGTCCTCTTTTACTGCCCGCCTGACAATGATGCTCATATAGTATTATTTCTTTTTTGCTTTAAATGTTCCGTTTGGCTGAATAAAGCTTGCCGCAGTCACTTCACCTTTCTCATTCTCTTCAAATTTTACACTGTAGCCGGAAAGGACTTTTATCACAAATGTATTTTTATCGGTAGGCACCAATTCATATTCTGGCTGGCCTTCAATAAAAGCATACAATGTCTTTTCCCCTTTAATATAAAATTTAGCTTCAACACCGGGGCCCAGTTCATAGCTGCCTTCGTATTTTTTCAGTTCGTCTTTGCTTAATTCTTTTGGCCGAGGCTTGCGGGCAAACTCCATTGGCTTCAGTTCATCTTCAAACTGCATTTGTATGGCATTAATATCCCCGGCTTCATTCATAGTAAACTGAATTTTGAACGGGTCTTTATATGTGGTGTCAATCCCTTCTTTATTATCTATAAATAATGTTTGAAAAACATCATAATGATAATGCCGGAGCCACATTTTTTTTCCGGGTACCAGCATAAAAAGAGAATCATTAGTAGTCATTACCTCCGCTGTTCCATATCCGGGGTGATGATACAGGCCATCATAATCTTTCATTGCATGAGATGGTTGTGTGCCTTTCTTCTGATTGCTCTCTGCTTTGGCTTCAGCTTCTTTAGCATCCTTTCTGGCCTTGGCATCAGCCGCCATTCTTTCACCCAACCAGTCAATAGGTTTTTCTTTCAGCAGCCTGTCGGCAATACTGTTGCGCACCAGCCCGGTAATGGCTGATGCATTCTGGTTAGAAAGTACAATAATACCAATGCTGTCGGTTGGGAAAAATGAAGTGCTGGCGGAAAAACCGTCAATATTACCACCATGCTCTACCCGGTAATGTCCACGATAGGATGCCAGGAACCATCCAAAGCCATAGTTGGAGATAAACACATCCTGTCTTTCTTTGGTGGGCAAAGCAGCGCTTGTTATCATTTGTGAACTCATAGCCTCCTTCATATAAACTGCAGGAAAAACTTCTTTTCCATTTACTTTCCCTCCATTAATCCAGCACATGACCCATTTTGCCATATCGGTCACACTGCTGTTGATGCTGCCCGCGGGACTCATAGCGTTGATGTCGTAATAATCGGTTTTTTTAATGATGCTGTCTTTGTAAACGGTATAACCCAAAGAGGGCTCAGCTGATTGTTTTAGTTCTGCAATAGATACATTAGAAGCTGTCATGCCCAGCGGTACTAAAATTTTCTCTTTTATATTTTTCTCCCAGCTCTGGCCGGTAAGTTTTTCTGCTACCGAGGCCTGTGCCAGGAACATAAAATTATTATACTGCCAGCGCTGACGCAATGGCGCAGTGGGCTCCTGGTATTGTATTCGCTGCAGCATACTGTCCCTTGAACTGGTATTGAATAAATACCAGGAATAATCATGCCGAGGCAGGCCGGTGCGGTGGCTCATCATATCCCGCAGGGTAACGTTATTATTCATCTCGTTATTAAAAAACTTTAGCTCAGGCAAGTAATCTCTTACTGGTTTATCATACTCAACCTTTCCATCTTTTTGCAGCAACCCGATAAACAAGGAGGTAAAGGCTTTGCTGCAGGAGCCAATAGCAAATAATGTATTCGGCGTTACCGGTAATTTCTTTTCATAATCCCGGTAACCAAAACCTTTTGCGTAGAGTATTTTGTTTTGATTAACTACGGCCACCGCAAAGCCAGCGCCTTTTCTTTCTTTTAAAATTCGTTCAAGTAATGTATCAATACCGGCCAGTGGGTCGGAAGAAACGGCGGTTTTTTTCTGTCCAAACAAGGTGGAGACCGTTAAGCTGCAAAGCAGTACCAAAGTAAATCGCATAGTTAGTTATTTATGAGTTATGATAAGGCCTGTTTCAGATCAGCAATAATATCCTGTATATTTTCAATTCCCACATTCATCCGTATCAGCCCGTCGGTAATACCATATCTTTCTTTTTCTGCTGCAGGCACACTGTAATGTGTCATAGAAGCCGGATGAGAAAGCAGTGTATCACAGGTTCCCAATGAAACTGTTCTTACGCACATTTTCAGTTTATTCATGAAGTTTATGCCTCCCTGTAATCCACTCTTTAATTCAAAGCTAAGCATAGCACCGGGATGCCGCATTTGTTTCATGGCGGTATGATGATCGGGATGTTCAGAAAGACCGGTGTAATTGACTTTTGCAACTGCCGGATGTGAAGCGAGAAAGTTGGCCACTTCCATCGCATTATGGCAATGTCTTTCCATTCTTA
>DEHX01000146.1:33293-50491 GCA_002352145.1 Chitinophagaceae bacterium UBA2789 | reverse complement strand
ACAGAAAGAAACCAGAATAGTATTTGCGTAATGTTCATATCTCAACCGCCAAAGCGGACAGCAATTAGTTTTTTCAATTAATTTTTCAAAGCTGCTTTTTCACCCAACGCCTTTTTATAAGCCTCCGGCTCATTGATTGGATGAGGGATCAGCAGGTCTTCCTTTTTATATATAAATCCTTTTCTTCCATAATTGGCCGGTGCGAATGTCTGGGAAAGATAGATAGCATCCTTCGGGCAGGCCTCCTCACATAAACCACAAAAAATACAGCGCAGCATATTTATTTCATATTTTGCTGCATATTTTTCTTCCCTGTACAAATGCTCTTCACCAGGTAATCTTTCTGCAGCTTCCATGGTAATAGCTTCAGCCGGGCAGGCTACAGCACATAAACCACAGGCTGTACAATTTTCTCTTCCTTCCGCATCACGGTTCAAAACATGCAGGCCACGGAATACCTGTGAAAAAGGACGTTTCTGCTCCGGGTAATTAATAGTAGGCCTTTTTTTAAACATGTGCTTAAAAGTAACAGCCATTCCCTTCAGAATATTCCACAGGTAAATCTTTTCCAATGCATTCATTGGCCTCCTGTCTACTGCTGTTGCTCTTTTTGTTAATTGCATAAAGCTTTTCAGCTTTTAAAATTTTCGCAAATATATATTTATGTCTTCACTTACTTTTTCAACCACAATATCACTGCTGCTGTAATGATCATATTGGCAAGCGCCAATGGTATCAGTTTCTTCCATCCCAATCCCATCAGCTGGTCATACCGGAAACGGGGTATCGTCCAGCGAATCCAGATGAAGACAAAGAGGAAGAAAAACGTTTTAGCCATCAAAGCACCAAAACCAAGTATTGTCAGCAGGTTTTCAGATAATCCCCATTTCGTTTCATCCACAAAAGGCAAAATATCATACCCACCAAAGAATAAGGTTGCCATTACCGCACTGCTGATAAACATATTAATATATTCTGCAAAGAGGTAAAAGCCCAGTTTCATGGATGAATATTCCTGGTGGTAACCAAAGTTCAGTTCGTTTTCTGCTTCAGGCAGATCAAATGGTGTACGATTACATTCTGCTAACGCACAGACAAAAAAGATGATAAAACCAAGTGGCTGCAAAAAAATATGCCAGAGATTATTGCCTGTCATCTGGTTTCCAACAATGCCGCTCATTTGCAAGGTTCCCGTTAGCATAAGTACAGCGATCAGTGCAAGACCCATAGCCAATTCGTATGAGATCATTTGTGATGCACCACGAATAGCTGCCAATAAAGAAAATTTGTTATTAGATGCCCATCCCCCGATCATTATACCGTAAACACCCAAACTAACCACACCAAAAATGTAAAGGATACCAATATTAATATCTGCTATCTGCAGGGAAATATCACGGCCAAACAAATGAAGGTTTCCTCCCCATGGAATTACTGCACTTGTCAACAGGGCAGTTGTCATGGCCATGGCAGGACCCAATATGAAAAGGAATTTTGAAGACGCCAGCGGGATAATTTCTTCTTTGAAGAACAACTTGCCGCCATCCGCAAGCGGCTGAAAAATTCCCCATGGACCTGCACGGCTGGGACCACGGCGATCCTGCATCCATGCAGCCACTTTACGCTCAGCCAAAGTGGTGTACATAGCAATAAAAAAGGAGAGGCCAATGATACATAGTATCAATGCTGCTTTCTCTACGATCAACCACAGGTCTAATGCCAGTAAATACATGGTCTGCTATTATTGTTCTTTCTTTTCAAATGTTTTACTTGTTGCCGGTCCGGGCAAAGCACTGATGTCAACACTGTTCACTTCACTGATTTCATGAATATCCATCAGCAGCTTCGGCGCCCTTCCGCCCATCACTTCCGGCATTGTTTCTTTAGGTTTTTGCATGCCAACATAATGCCCTTGTGATATTACAGAGTGACGGCTGATCTTAGTTGGCCCCTCAATCACCCAATCATTTACATGCTTCTTATCAAAACGGCAGGTATTGCAAATCCAGCCCGGCTTACTGTCATAACTCTGCACCTCACCCCACTGGTCTTTTCTGGCTGTTACCCGCAATACTTCATCTCCACGCTGCCATAAGGTTACTTTACCACAGCACTTTTCGCAATCACGGTGTGCATCCACCGGCTTGGTAAACCATACCCTGTTTTTAAAGCGGAATGTTTTATCCGTTAATGCTCCCACAGGACAAACATCGATCATATTTCCGCTGAAATCATTATCAATTGCTTTAGAGATATAAGTTGATATCTCGGCATGATCGCCCCTGTCTAATATACCATGAACCCGGTTGTTGGTAATCTGGTCGGCTACATATGTACAACGATAACAAAGAATGCACCTTGTCATGTGTAACTGTATGTATGGACCAATATCTTCTTTTTCAAATGTTCTTCTCTTGAACTCGTAACGGGTGCCTTCCTTTCCATGTTCATAACTGAGATCCTGCAGGTGACATTCACCAGCCTGGTCGCAAATAGGACAATCCAGGGGATGGTTCAATAACAAAAATTCTACAACACCGGCTCTCGCATCCAGCACTCTTTCACTGGTAATATTTTTCACCACCATGCCATCCATTACTGTAGTGCGGCAACTCGCCACCAGTTTTGGCATTGGTCTCGGATCGGCAGCAGAACCAGCTGCCACTTCTACTAAACAGGTTCTGCACTTACCACCACTTCCCTGCAGCTTACTGTAATAGCACATGGCAGGAGGTGTGACATCACCACCAATTTGCCGGGCTGCATTAAGGATGGTAGTACCGGGTTCAACATCTATAGTGATGTTGTCAATGGTTACTTTAAATAATTTTTTCTCTTCAGCCATACAATTCATTTATGCAGGTGTTGCCACCTTTATCGGATCAGCATAATGTGCCAGTCCATAATTTCTTCGCTGTGCATCATCCGGGTTGGTAACATGCCATTCAAATTCATCACGGAAATGACGGATCGCTGCGGCCACCGGCCATGCTGCTGCATCGCCCAACGGGCAAATCGTATTTCCTTCAATCTTTCTTTGTATATCCCAAAGCAAATCAATATCGCTCATCTTTCCTTTGCCTGTTTCCAGGTTCCAGAGAATCTTTTCCATCCAGCCGGTTCCTTCACGGCAGGGTGAACATTGTCCGCAACTTTCGTGACGATAGAATCTTGCCAACGTATAGGTATGCCGAACCACACACTGACTGTCATCCATCACGATGAAACCACCTGAACCCATCATCGAACCGGTAGCGAATCCACCGTCGGCAAGGCTCTCGTAATTCATGTACCTTGTTTCACCCTTTGCTGTTTTAAGCAAAAGATTAGCTGGCAAAATAGGTACTGAAGAACCACCTGGAATACAGGCTTTCAGTTTTCTTCCATTGGCAATACCGCCACAATATTCATCGCTGTAAATAAACTCTTCTACTGAAATGGTCATGTCGATCTCGTACACACCGGGCTTATTAATATTGCCGCAGGCAGAAATCAGTTTTGTACCAGTGGATTTACCTACACCAATTTTGGCATATTCTTCTCCGCCTTCGTTCACAATGGGAACAACTGCAGTGATCGTCTCCACATTGTTGACCACAGTAGGGCAATCCCACAATCCTTTTACTGCAGGGAATGGTGGTTTAATCCGTGGATTTCCTCTTTTTCCTTCCAATGATTCCAGCAAGGCTGTTTCCTCGCCACAGATGTAAGCACCTGCTCCCCGCTGAACATATATCTCCAGGTCAAAGCCGGTACCTAAAATATTTTTACCTAACCAGCCATTGTTTTTTGCTTCAGCGATGGCTTGTTCTAAAATATCAACGATCCAAGCGTACTCTCCGCGGATATAGATATAGGAACGGTTAGATCCTAATGCATAAGAAGATGTGATCATTCCCTCAATCAGTAAATGAGGAATGAATTCCATCAGGTACCGGTCTTTGAAAGTTCCCGGTTCAGATTCATCCGCATTTACCACCAGGTAGCGGGGTACTCCTTCTGGTTTTGCCAAAAAGCTCCACTTCATTCCTGTTGGAAATCCTGCGCCGCCACGACCACGAAGGCCACTTTTCTTTACTTCATCCGTCACCTGGTCCGGCGTCATTGACTTCAACGCCTTTTCCACACTGCGATAGCCTCCTTCACGGCGGTATACATCATAATACCTGATGCCTTCAATGTTTGCTTTGTCTAATAATAATTTTCTTCCCATATTTAGAAAAGCTATTAGCCAATAGCTAATAGCTATAAGCTTTTTTTATTTTACTGCCTGCCTCGCAAACAACAACCATCTTTTTCCTTTCTTTACCCACACTTCCAGTACTTTCAAACGGAAGTTTCCTTCTTTACCATTCAATGTAGCGGTAATATCTGCCACAAACCTTGCATACGCCACATTTCCATTGATCACAACCTGCAGGCTGTCTTCATTATAGCTGTTATATTTCATATAACCTGTTTCCAGGTTTTTGATCAGCTCATTTTTAGTTTCCACCCAGCCATTGCTATGTCCGTAACTCAGTACTTTATCCGTTTGCTGGTTAATGGAAACCGTATTTCTATTAACCAATGCCTGGTGAAACTCTTTTATCGTTGTTGCCAGTTTTGTCTCTTCGGTTTGTGCACCGGCCACAACTGCCGCTAATAAAAGAACTATGACTAATAACTTTTTCAAGTATTAGTTTTTAGCTGCTGCAGTGCTCCTGCATTCAGCAATGATAGCATCTATCTTTTCTTTGGTCAGATGCTCTTTATAATACTTTCCCTGCTGCATCATGGGTGCATAACCACAGGCACCGAGACATTCTACCGTTTTAAGGGTAAACATGCCGTCAGACGTTGTTTCACCTGGTTTGATTCCCAGCTTTTCGTGAATGTATTTCACGATATCATCGCTGCCATTTAGCATACAGGGACCTGTTTGACAAACTTCAAACATGTATTTACCAACTGGTTTAAGGTTGAACATGCTATAGAAGGTAGCCACTTCATATACTTCGATTGGCTTTAGGTTTAATACTGATGCCACATAATCCATGGTTTCTGTACTGAGCCAGCCACCAAATTCCTCCTGTGCCAGGTGCAAAACAGGTATCAAAGCACTCTTCTGCTTTCCTTGCGGATAGCGGTCAACAATGCGTTGTACTTCTTTTAATTTTTCGTCTGAAAAACTCAAACTCATTTTCTTTATTCATTTTAGTCATGCTTCGGCAGGCTCAGCATGACATATAAATTTTTTATGCATCCAATTCTCCTGCAATCAGGTTCAAGCTACTCATCGTCATAATTGCATCGCTCAACATCGAACCCTTTATCAACTCTTCAAAAGCCTGGTAATACACAAAACAAGGTCTGCGGAAATGCAAACGATACGGTGAACGTCCGCCATCACTGATCAGGTAAAATCCTAACTCTCCGTTAGCCGCTTCTATCGAGTGATACACCTCTCCTGCCGGAATTTCTGTTTCTCCCATGATGATTTTGAAATGCCAGATCAACGCTTCCATTTTCGTATATACATCAGCTTTCGGAGGCAGGTAATACTCAGGCACATCAGCATGATATACCTCTGCTTCTGCTCCTTTAAACTCCTGTACTTTTTGGTAAGCCTGTTCAATAATGCTCAGGCTCTGCCACATTTCCTGGTTACGCACCAGCCAGCGGTCATAATTATCGCCGGTAGTACCTACCGGTATATTGAATTGAAAATCTTCGTAGCTGGAATATGGCGAATGAACCCGCAAATCAAAGTCAACACCTGCTGCACGGAGGTTTGGTCCGGTAAACCCATAATTCAATGCCCTTTCTGCACTGATCGCACCGGTTCCCATGGTTCTTTCCATGAAAATCCTGTTGCGCTGAAACAGGTTTTCAAACTCTTTCAGAACTGCCGGATATTCTTTCAGGAATTTTTCCAATTTCTGAAAAGCGATATCATTAAAGTTTCTTTCAAAACCGCCGATGCGGCCAATATTGGTAGTAAGTCTGGCTCCGCAAACCTCTTCATATATTTCATAAATCAGTTCACGGTACTGCATCACATACAGGAAGCCGGTATAAGCACCCGCATCCACCCCTACTATAGAATTGCAGATCAGGTGATCGGCAATCCTGGCAAGTTCCATAATAATGACCCTGAGATAGTCAACCCTCTTTGGCGTTTTCACTCCCAGCAATTTCTCACAGGTCATGTGCCAGCCCATATTATTCAGCGGAGAAGANNGCCGGGTGGGTAGGACCCAGGTTCAGCGTGGTAGTTGTTTTCTCAATTGAGCCTTCGGGTAATTTGATATGATGTTCTGACATTATTAATTTTCAAATTGACACATAAACTAATCAACCTCTTCCAAACATTTCATCATCCTTATCAATTCTAGTCTGATCTTCCAGGGGAAATTCTTTTCTCAGCGGGAAATAGTCCATTTCCTCCACATTCAATATCCTCTTAAGATTCGGATGCCCCACGAAGTTTATCCCGAAGAAGTCAAAAGTTTCCCTTTCCATCCAGTTAGCTGCAGAGAACAGACCTGTCGCTGTGTAAACATCAGGCTGATTGACATTGGCAAAAACTTTAAACCGGATTCGCACATTATCTTCCAGGTTGTGCAGGTGATATACAACTGCCAGTTCTTGCCCGGTTTTATCCGGGTAATGCACTCCAGTAATATCTGTAAGGAAGCGAAATTTCAATTCGGCATCGTCATATAAGAAGTTGAGTACTTTCAGGTTCATTTCCCTGGGTGCTTCAAAAGTCAGCATGCCATAGGGCTCTTCAAACCCAGAAACCTGATCCCCGAATTTCTCAACCAGCCTCTGTTTAATATGTTCGTTCGATAACGCCATTATTATTGTATTCCGTAGCTTTCTAGTAATGCTTTGTATTGTTCAGTATTTCTTCTTCTGAGGTTTTCCTTACCAACAAGATCTTGTATTCTTATAACACCATCAATAATGGCTTCAGGTCTTGGGGGACAACCGGGCACATAAACATCCACCGGTATCACCTGGTCAATTCCCTGTAAAACACTATAGGTATCGAAAATACCCCCACTGCTGGCACAGGCACCTACAGCCAGTACCCAACGGGGTTCTGCCATTTGCAGATAAACCTGTTTTACCACCGGACCCATTTTCTTAGCAATAGTGCCCATAACCATTAAAAGATCACACTGACGGGGAGAAAAGCCAACCCTTTCGGAGCCAAAACGGGCAAGGTCGTAATGAGAGCCCATAGTAGCCATGAACTCAATGCCGCAGCAGGATGTGGCAAAAGGTAAAGGCCATATAGAGTTTTTCCTTGCCAGCCCGATTACTTTATCCAGCGAGGTGGCAAAAAAACCCTCACCCTGGTGGCCCTCAGGCATTTCAGCCATACTGATATCAGCTACCAGCGGCTTTTGTATAAGGTTGTATGATACCGGACGAGACATGTTATTACCATTTTAATATTGAAGATTCACATGTAAAACAACTCTTAACACCCGGGGTTCACCCCCATCTTCAATATTCCATAAACAAATATTCAATTACTCAGTCTTCCCACTTCAATGCTCCTCTTTTTACTATATATATGAATCCACATAGGAAAAATCCTACAAACATCAATACAGCCCAAAATCCATCCCACCCGAGCCCTTTGAAATTCACTGCATAGGGATAGAAAAAGATCACTTCCACATCAAATAACACAAAAAGGATAGCCGTTAGAAAGTATTTGATTGCCATGGGCTGGCGGGCATCACCATGTGACTCGATTCCACTGGTAAAGTTCTGCAACTTGTCTGAAGTTTTACGCTTGGGTCCCAGCCAATGTGTTACTGCCATCAAAAACGCTACTAAACCCACTGCTATAAGCACTTGTAGCGCTACCGGAAGATAGGATCCGGCATCTGTTGTGTTCAAACCGGTCTGAAGGAGGTGAATCATAAGCTCTTTTGAACTGTCGGCAAAAATAAGGTGACCGGCGCAAAATACCCTAATTAAAAATCATAGCACTAAGTGGTTATCATCAGGTTTTTTAAACAAAAAGAAAAATCCCCCGCCATTACAGCAAGGGATTCTCTTTTGTAAAAGAAGAAAACCGAGTTCTAAGTCTTTATAGGAATTTCTTTATGTGTTATTGTCTTAGCAGATGGCTTTGGACTACCTGCCTTGGCCGGAGCCGGTGCTGCTCCGCCTTTAGAAGGGGAAGGTGGTTTTGTAGCCGGGGCTTTTTCCAGCACACTAATATTATTTTTTATTATCTCATTTGTGGGATCAAGCACCAGCATCTTTCTAAGGTATTCCAATGCCTTTTCACGGTCTTTTACAATATTGGCATGATAAGACGCCAGGTAACTGGCCACACCGATTATTGTTTTTTTGTTTTTGGCAGTATCTTTTTCAAGAAGAGTCAGGTACTTTTCAGCCCAGGGTACTGCCATGCCTTTTTCCATGGTACTGTCAAGAGCCCTGTGAATATTATACTGCATCATCGGACCGTAGACTTCATCCGGGTATCTGTCAGTGAACACATCAAAGATGCTGTCTGCTTTTTCATAATTCTTACCCTGATAGTAAGCAAACCCGGCATCAAAGAAATCTCTTTGACCTGCTTTGTCAGCTTTTAACTTTACAATTTCAAGTCTGAGATCGCCTTCCCTTACCCTGCTAATACTATCGCCCCTTGCCTTCAAAAACTCTGCCCCTTGTTTTAGAAAATCGATCTTTGAGCTTAATACTGTATCTAAAACAGAACCCTGCAGGTAGTTAACAAATATCTCATCAGTAGTACCACCTGTTTTCGATAAAATGTCTGCTCTTATCTTATGATCACCTGAGATATAATCATCCGGGTTCTTTTTCAGGAAAAACAGGTCACTGTATTTTTTGGCGTTAGCAAAATCTCCTTTCTGGAAATAGGCATCTGCCAGCAGGCGGAACACTTTGGGCTTGGTTACATCCCCCATCGCCACATATACTATTTCCGCTTTACTGACTGCGCAGCTAAAATCTTTTTTAGCCCAGCAAAGCTGTGCATACAGGAACTGATCCTGGATATCAGTTTCAGGTAATTTACTGTCTATATACTTAGTCAGGTAATTTTCCGCTTCAGTAAACTGTGCCCTGAAAAAATAATAATAGAATAATTCATAATATGCAGCCGTGAACTTAGGATCCTTCGATACACCGTCATTCAGGTACTGCAGGTACAATTCCCAGTTTTTCTGAGATTCAAACAGTTTGGCCAGCCTCATGTAAGGGCCAACAAAGCTGGAATTGACCTCGATAGCTTTTTTATAGGTCTGAAAGGCCAAACCTCCACCTTCACCGGGTCTTGCTTTGCGATAAGCATTCCCAAGTTGTATTAATGTTTCAGTATTTTTTGGGTCTTTTGATGCCGCATCTTCCAGCAACCTTATAGCATAGGCGAAATCACCATTTTTTGTATCTGTAATAGCCCGGCCAATTGCTGTGCTGATAACAGGATCATCGCCCTTTTTGGTACGGGTCATGGTTAGTGCAGATTCAAAATGCTGACGGGCATCTTCATTTTTATTAGTCAGCAAGTCTATATGACCCATGCCCACTTTGATAAGTGGTGCCCCATTAGTTGCCTGCAGCGCTTTTTCATAAATGCTTCTGACATCCTTTAACCTGGCTCCCATAATCTCATCTGTTTCCAGTTTTGTCTGACCCAACCAGTAAATAGCCTCAATATTATTGGGGTTTACAGCAAGCAATTTTTCAAAAACTGTGATGGCATTTTTGATCCTTCCGGCATAGAGGTTATTTATTCCCTCCTGCAGTGTCTGTGCCTGCACCCCAACCGATAGCAGTCCTGATGCAAGTAGTGTAATTAAGGTTTTCTTCATTTTACTTCTTCTTTTAAAAAGTTTGTAAATATAACTAACTCCTTCTTTTACTCATTCAGCCTTATTGGCCGGATTCCAAAATTTTTTTGTGCCGGTGCCAAATAGGCCCTTCTGAATATCATCTGTCCGATCTCTCCGCTCATAAAATTCGCAAATCCATTTCCTAAGCCTTTGTGGTTTTCTTTCAATATATAAACCAAATCCCGTACCATTGGATACCGCTTAATGTAAATGTTTGCCTGGTAAGCTTTAACATATGCATCCGGTATATCTGTACTTTCCAGTGATACCACTTTTACCTTTTTCAAAAAACTAAGATGACTTGAATCCTCCGGGTTTCCTATCCAGCTTACACCAATGAAACCAATCACCCCCGGGGTTTTCGCCACATAATCAATCACACCTTCACTACTGCGTGCCGCCATTGCTTCCGGTGTCAATGAATCACCCCTTAACACTGAATCGATGACAAAACGTACTGTACTGGTTGCTTTTACGCCGTCAAAAACAGGAATTAACTTTTTCTTGTATTTACCGGTAAGTATTTCCCTTATTTCAGACATGGTAAATAATGTATCGTGTGAATCGGGGTGAACAATTACAGCAATGGCATCCCTTGCCACAACCATGCTCCTCGGCGATTTCCGCAATGAGTCAACTATGAAGTCCTTTTCATCCTGATGATAAGTCCTTGTCGTAATAACCAGACGGATGCTGTCAATCAGCATGTCTTTCAGGCATTCAGCTTCCGGTTTATATTCCACATTGATTTTTGTGCCGGGATAATTGGATTCATATACCTTAACATGCTCATCGATGATGGGTTTAAATGATTCATCAGCGCTGACATATATTACGCCTTTTCTCCTGTTATCCGGTAGTTCATCTTCCTGCTCCTTAAACGATTTACAACCAACTGATGATACAAGTATCATAACCAGGAGAATAAATAAACCAGGTATCTTCATAATCGTACGGCAACTCATTTAAAATAGTTTTTTTTATACCCCCGGTAAATCCTCCAGATACCATAGATTATGCACATTACACCCAAAATCTTATCAATATCATCCGGCGGAAATCTTTCATTAAAAGAAAGCTTAAACTGGTTACGGAAGAAGAAAAACACACCTAACAAAAGGATGATCAGTCCCATCCCATAATCCATCAGGGATTTCATCAACGAAACCTGGTTTCGTTTTCTCTTTTCATAATCTTCAAACATTGCCATTTCTTTACGGGGCAGGCAAATTATTAAAATTTATTCTTCCATCCCTATAAATGTTACAGGCAGTACATAGCTTACCGGCACATTAATGCCATTCTGGATGGCCGGCACCCAACGGGGCATCCTTTTTACCACTCTAAGTACTTCGCCATCAAACTCATCACCACCGCTGGTGACAATTTCAAAAGTATTTACACTACCATCCTTATCTACTTTAAATTTCACTTTCACCACCTTCTTTTCTCCTGCCTCCAGTTCATCCGGCGTAGAAAGGTACCGGGCAAGGAATTTTTTTAAAGCTTCCGCACCACCCGGAAATTCAGGATCTCTTTCCTGGATAATGAAGTCAGCAACAGGCTGGGAAGGCCCTGCAGTGCCAGTGCCGACAGTCTCATTCAATTTAGTTACAGGTTTTTCCTTTCCATCATCGGGAATTCCGCTTACATTTTGTGTGGAAGTTAATTTTCCGCTCAGGTCTTCAACCGGGGGCAATGGCTCCTTTACTTTATTATCCTCTGTTATTTTTGGATTGGTAAATTTTATCTCTGCCACTTTGGGTGCTGGTTTTGGTTTCGAAGTCTGCTTCGGTTGTTCAGGTTCTTTTGGCTTTTCCTGTGGCATTTGAATAGATCGTATTACTACTTCATTTCTTTCCTTTGACACCTGGTGACCAGCATTGCTGGTTTCCTTTTTCCAAGAATTGATCAGGGCAAATAATAAAATGACAGATAAACCGGCACCTAATGCGGTAAGCATACGAACATTATATCCCCTTCGTAATGCATAAGCACCATAATCCTTATTCCTGTCCTCGAAGATGATATCGAGTAAATCGGCTTTTAAAATTTCTTTGTTTGTCATAGGTGTGTGTTTGAGAAATAGATGCAGTNNTGCAGGATAAAGCTTTTAAGGCAGGTTTAACATGGAGTATCGAAAGTGCCGGGACCAATAACTATCATACTGGCGAACCGCCTCATCACCTCTCACAAAAAGTTGCAAAGATCAACGGTATAGATATCAGTCATCAAAGAGCAAGGAGATTTTCAGCCAGTGATTTTGCAACTTATGACAAGATATATGCTTTAGCCGGCGATGTACTGGATGATATAAAGCGAATTGCAAAGGATAAATTTGATCCTTCCAAAGTAGATCTGCTGTTGAATGAAATTCATCCGGGGAAAAATATGGATGTACCGGATCCCTGGTATGGGCCAGAAGCTGGTTATCATGAAGTGTATACAATGATTGACCGTGTATGCGATACAATAATCAGCAAATACAGATTAAGGATACCTGAAGCAAATCTTTGACCTTTCAATGATATGAGCAAACCAACACTACCACAGGGAACAAGAGATTTTGGACCAGAAGTTGTCCGCAAAAGGAATTATATTTTGAATACAATAAAATCTGTATTTGAAACATATGGATTTCAGCCATTGGAAACACCGGCGATGGAAAACATTGATACGCTGATGGGCAAATATGGCGAAGAGGGTGATAAGCTCATTTTTAAAATACTGAATAACGGATTGGATAATCCCGAGAAAGAAAAGCAAATAAGGGAAGATTTCGAAAAGATAATACAGGGTAAGAATACAAAAGGCATTACAGAAAGAGCATTGAAGTATGACCTTACTATTCCTTTTGCCCGTTATGTGGCCATGAACCATAATCAGCTGACTTTCCCTTTTAAACGTTACCAGGTACAACCAGTATGGCGGGCCGACAGGCCTCAGAAGGGACGTTACCGTGAATTTTATCAATGTGATGCCGATGTGGTGGGAAGTAATTCCCTACTCAACGAAGTGGAATTGACTCTCATGTATCATACGGTTTTTAATAATCTGCAGCTCAGCGGGTCTGAACTAAGAGTCAACCATCGAAAAATTTTGGCAGCACTAGCAGCAATTTGTGGCGGAGCTGATAAGATGGCAGACATCACAATTGCCATCGACAAACTTGATAAAATTGGATTGGATAAAGTAAAAGAGGAACTGACACAACGTGGGTTAACAAATGAACAGGTAAGCACCATAGAAAAATATCTTTCTGTAACCGGCAGTAATAAAGAAATACTTAAAGGGCTGGAAGCATTGATCGGAAATACAGAAACCGGCAAAAAGGGAATTGAAGAACTGCAATTTTTATTGACACAACTTAGCACTCACAATGTTAATTTGATCATAGATCCTACATTGGCCAGGGGGCTCAATTATTATACAGGCACCATCTTTGAAGCAAAAGCACCGTCTTCCGTAAAGATCGGCAGCATCGGTGGTGGTGGCCGGTATGATGATCTGACAGGTTTATTTGGGGTGCCGAATATTCCCGGTGTGGGTATTTCTTTTGGTGTTGACCGCATTTATGATGTAATGGAGGAACTCCAATTGTTCCCGAAAGATGTACATATCGGTACACAGGTATTATTTTTCAATCTTGGAGAAAAAGAAAGTCGTTATTCCTTTGAGCTGATGCAACAATTAAGGGACAAAGGAATCCGCTGTGAACTGTATCATGAGAACAGCAAATTTGACAAGCAGTTCAAATATGCAGAAAAGAAAAATATACCTTATGCTATTATTATTGGTGAAGCTGAGATGATGGAGAACAAATGCAAGATAAAAAGATTGGCTACCGGCGAGCAGGAAACTATTCCTTCAGGATTTCTAAAAAATTATCCTTTTTAACCTGACCTAGTATGAAAGAAAAAGGGCTGCTAATGCAGCCCTTTTTCTTTTCAGCAATTTTCTAACGCTGATCTATTACAAGCCCTATTTTATTGTAATTAGGATTGGGCTTTAGTGTTCCGGATGAATCCAGTTGTATTCCCAGGAACCTTGCCTGTCCTGCAGTGGGGCCATTATTAATGATGGCCACATCAATATACCCGAAAGAACTCTGCGGAGGAATTGTACAGGTACCACTCAGCGCAGTATAATGTGTGCCTGAAACAGCATTCTGCACAGCTAATGTTGCCGCTGAAGCAGAAGGAGTTTGCCCTGAAGCTGTTGCGGGAAAGGCAATACTGGTAAGCGGAGATGCTGCCATAATCTTGTAACCTACAGTTTGTGACTGATCTGACTGTGGCCCTACAAGGTTCACCCGAATTCTTACAGTACCATTTAACCTGCGTAAGGTAGAGTCAGACGTTCTTAAAGGAATACCAAATGCAGGTATTCTTGTTAATACCGGGTAGCCGGCAGTTGCATTAGCAGAGTTTAACGGAGTGGGATCTATTTCCACAACCGTATTTCCCTGGAATGTTTTATCAAGCTGTTTGATGCAGGAACTGAATAACAATACGGTCATCAGTCCTGTAATTGTATATATAAGCTTATTCTTCATTTTCTTTTGTTTTATGGGTATTAATATCCAAAATTTTGAACAAGGTTTGGATTACCATCCACTTCGCTTGTCGGAATCCGGGGCAATAGCCTGTAATCTGTAGCAGGCATATTTACAGCAGGATTAGTCTTTACAATTGACAAACCATTTCTTTTTAGATCATAGAAACGATGTCCTTCAAAAGCAAATTCCAGCATTCTTTGTCTCCATATCTCATCCAGTAATGCCTGGCCGGTTAATGGAACAGGTGGTACAGTAAAGCCAACGTACCTGTTACTACGGATCACATTCAGATCGCTCCAGGCACCTGCTTCGTTTGCCAGTCTGAACCTTGCCTCTGCCCTGTTCAGGTATAATTCGGCCCAGCGGAGGACGACTGTGTTATCCCAGTTCGGGCCGCCATTTTTACCCATCCACTTTGTACACTCCACGTAGTGGCCTGATGCATTTACTCCCCATTCAAACAGCCTGTTTCGGATATCATTGCTATAAGTAAGTGCCGGAGGTGGCGGAGATTGTGCCAGGTTGGTTGGAAAACCTGAAATACCCAATTGAGTTAAAAGGAATGCATTGGGTACTAAATCACCTTGTCCTTGCCTTACACCGGCAAATGCACCCGGTGCGGATAAAGTTGTGTGGGTCGCTGCCAAAGAAGTATTTACGCCCAGGTTTTCCGCCAGTGTAGCGTACCATACCTGGAAAATTGCTTCCGGATGATCAGCAGCCCGCCAGCCGGTAACATAGTTACTTGTATTGGTCAGAGAACCAATTCCTCCGGACAAAGTGATTGCTGCAGTAGCAAATGAATCACAACGGGCCCAGTTGCCTTCATACAATGCTATTCGGGAACCCAATGCCAAAGCAGCATGCTTGCTGGCATAGTTACGTCCCTTGTTCGCATTGGACAAAAGCTCCATTGACCTGTAGAGGTCTGACCATATCTGGGAATAACACTCACTTATGGATGACCTCGAAGGAAAATAACCTGTAGCAGCAGCAGCAGAATTAAAACCTTGGAGATTGATAACTACGCCACCTTTATCCTGGTTGCTCACTACATAAGTAGGGATATAGGCATAATTCCGAACCAGGTCGAAATAATAGAATGCACGGAGAAACTTTAGCTCTCCTTCCCATCTTGCTTTCTCTGCAGCTGTGGCATCGCTAATAGCAGGGTAAGCTGCCAACGTCAGGTTAATTTCATTAATAGCCGCATAAGAACCTGCCCATATTATAACATTGGCCAACGCCGTGTTACGGTTTTCTGCCAGCAGTCGGGATGAACGGCCATTCGCAAAAGCAATATCTGCCATCGCATCCGTTACAGAAAAAAGGTCACGGCCGTAGTGGCTTTCTCGTTTAAGAATGGAATAAACCGAATTGATAGCATACTCGATTCCATTTTTTGTAGTAAGCGCTACACCAGCATCAAGAGAGTTCCTGGAAGGGATATCGAGTTGCTTTTTGCAGGATGATATCAGCAAAGCTGAACATACTGCAAGCGATAATATCTTAAATGTTTTGATTTTCATGATGTTCATTTTTTTATTTTAGAAACGAACCTGTACACCTACAGTTATGTTTTTGGATTGAGGGATAATACCAAAATTGTCGCCGGTAAACTCCGGGTCATAACTTGGCCATTCTGTATAAGTCCACAGGTTAATACCCTGAACATATACCCTTGCACCTTCCAGCCTGTATTTTTTGGCAAAATTGGCAGGTATATCATATCCCAATGTTACTTGCTTCAACCTTATATAATCTGTTCTGAAGATATAGCGGCTACCGGTTCCCCAGCCTGCACTATTGTAATCAGCCAGACCATTGAAAGCACGGGGTGTGGGAACGATATCACCAGGATTTTGCCAGCGGGTAATAAAGCCATATGAAAGCGTATTAACGGTTGCACCTGCCATACGCATCATTTGCTGATACTGACCATCTAGTCTTACACGACCATATTCATACTGGAAAAAGGCATCCAGCGAAAATCCTTTATAGCTTAATGTATTATTCCATCCGCCAAACTTGCTCGGATAGATATCACCAATAATCTTACGATCGTTTGCAGTTGGATTATATGTAAGATTACCATTGATATCATACCACATGCCGCGGCCAGTAGCCGGGTTTACACCTGCCCATTCTGCTGTAAAGAAAGATCCAATTGGCGAACCTACACGAATGGAAGCATCAGAAGGTAATGACTGCAGGCCATCATATAGTTCAAGTACTTTATTTTTTTGGAAGGCAATATTAAATGTACTGGTCCACTTGAATTTGCCATCAAAAGGAGTAACGCTGAGCATTAATTCCAGTCCTTTATTCTCCATCTTACCCAGGTTTTGCTGTATGGAAGTAAAACCGGTGGTTGAGTACAATGGCCTGGCTAATAGGAGATCTTTGTTTATTCTTTTGTAAGCATCAACTGTTAAAGTGATCCTGTTCTTGAAGAAACCAAGGTCTAATCCGATATTACTTTCTTCCCTGTTTTCCCATGTCAGATCGGGGTTACCTAACTGACTGGGGAAAATAGCTGAAGCATTACCATATAATCTTGTTGCACTGTACAACTGCGCATAAAGCACATTTCCGATCTGGTCATTACCTGCTTGGCCAAATGAATATCTCAATTTGAAATCTGAAATTGCATTCACCTTTTTCAGGAAGTTTTCTTCTTTCACATTCCATGCAAACTGTGCAGACTGGAAAATACCATACTTGTTGTTGGCCCCAAACCGGCTTGAGCCGTCACGACGGAATGT
>DEHX01000146.1:9807-33197 GCA_002352145.1 Chitinophagaceae bacterium UBA2789 | reverse complement strand
CTCTGATCTGACAAACGTCCATTTACAGCAAATCCATCATTGACCCTTGGATCCTGGTAGCGATGGTCTTGTGTCAGCCTGTAATCAATACCAATCAATGACTTTAAGGTAAGGCTGGGTATAGGTTTATAAGTAACAGAAGCGCTTCCGATAAACTGGTTTGTACGGGTGAAGTATTTCACATAATCACCTACTGCCATCACATTATGGTTAAACGTACCAACCATATTTTGACCAGAACCTGGCAATCCAAAATATGTTCCGTCCGGGTTATAAATCGGATTTATCGGTAAGATCATGGCAGATGCATAGGCAGGGTTGCCAAATCCGGTGTTACCCAAACTATATGGCGCATTCTGAGAAACTGTACTTATGCTTAAGGAATTATCAATTGTAACCTTGTCATTAATCTTAAAACTTGTCTTTGACAATAAAGCCCCTCTTTGAAAGTTTGTTGGCGCAATGAAAGCTGTTTGCTTTGAATAGGAGGCTGACAAATAATAATTAATATTTTGAGAGCCTCCGTTCATTGACATTTCCACGTTTGAAATGGTGCCTGTGCCAAATGCTGCATCTTGCCAGTCGTAGGTGGGAAGACTGTCAATTTTCTCATCGGAAGTACTGGCTGGCAAACCAAGATTGGATAATGCAGTACTCCTGGCTGTTGCAGGAGCTACACCGGAGTTTACCAAGGCTTCAATTCTCAATCTTAACCAGTTTTGCGTTGACAATACATCAACTGTTCCCAGAGGTGTAGATCTGCCTATATACGAATTGAAAGTAAACTTAGGCTTACCTGATTTCCCCTTTTTAGTAGTAACCAATATTACACCATTACCAGCCCGGGCACCATAGATAGAAGCAGCCGCCGCATCTTTCAATATTTCTATTGACTCAATATCATCTGGGTTTAAAAAGTTCAGCGGATTATTCTGTGTGTTGATTGAACCAACACCAGTATTTAACTGAATTCCGTCAACAACATACAAAGGAGTAGTACCGGCATTAATAGAACCAACACCACGAATAATTACACTTAATGAACCACCCGGCACACCATTCGCTGCGGCTACAATCACACCGGCAGCACGGCCTTGCATTGCCTGGGCAAAGTTGGGCATCGGAAGATTGTCAATATCAGCTGCACTGATCTTAGAAATAGCGGCCGTAACATCTTTCTTCCTTACCGTTTGATAACCGGTTACTACCACTTCCTGTAAAGCCTTTTCAGCTGTTTTTAATGAAGTGTTGATGACCGATTGATTGCCGATTGTCACTTCAGTCGTCTCCATATCGACAGATGAAAAAACAAGAACCCGCCCATTAGCAGGAACAACGATGGAATAGCTGCCATCATTACCGCTTGATGTTCCGGCAGTAGTTCCCTTTACCTGAACGGTAACATTGGGAAGTGGATTCCCCTTGTCATCAGTCACTTTACCGGTGACTGTTCGTTGGGCAAGAAGCTGCAGGGTAATACACAGCATGCCCAGAAGAAGCAGATAAACTTTCTTCATGCAGTTAGTTTTAGTTGTTAAAAAATAAGCAGACAGTAAATAAGAAATGAATCTTGCTTGAATACAGTGAAGTATTACAGCAGTTGCATTTCAGAGCCTTCACAAATTTTGACAATCTATGTTCAAAATTTGCTGCACGAATTTAGAGAATGAAAGAAATAATAATTAAAAAAAATAAATATTTTAGGCTGATAACCATGTATTTGGTACATAAAGAGGTTAATTACAGACCCGGATTGTCGAGGCTTTAGCGGAAATTAAAGAGAATTCTTTGAACAAATCTGACTTAGCGCCTTCCATCGTAATATCCTGTACCTGTATCAAAACCCCCACTACTTTATTCTGATCGTTTCTTCGAAAAGTTGCCGTACCGGCATAAGCTACAACTTCAAATACATCTTTTGTATCAGTTCTCCTGAATTCTGAATTACCCATAGCAGATGTGGCCATTAATATCCCGTTTTCAACGACAATACCAATTTCCGTAACCGGGCTTCCATCGGGAAATTTGTATTTGCCAGTATACTGCTCCAATGAATCAGTTTGGGCATTGAGAGATACACTGCCTATGATCAGCAAAAGTGATAAAAGGAATTTTTTCATGCATTTCGTATTTGAGGTGACTTAACGAATTTAAATAAGAAAAGTTATCAATTCATAACATATTCTCATAAATAATTGCTGCTCCCTGACCTACCCCAACACACATAGTGGCTAAGCCAAACCGGGAACCCCTTCTTTTCATCTCGTATAATAAAGTAGTTGAAATGCGAACCCCGCTGCAACCCAGGGGATGACCTATGGCGATTGCTCCGCCGTTTACATTTACTTTTCCTATATCAAGGCCAAGATCCCTTATACAAGCAATGGATTGCGATGCAAATGCCTCGTTTAACTCAATAAGACCAATATCATCAATTTTTAAACCTGCCCTTTTCAAAGCCTTATTTACAGCAGGGACCGGGCCGATACCCATAACTGATGGATCTACACCTGCCACAGCCATCGAAATAACCCTTGCCATGGGCTTTAATCCAAATTTTTTGACTGATTTTTCGCTGGCCAGCAACATAGCTGCCGCTCCATCATTAATCCCCGAAGAATTACCAGCTGTAACTGTTCCGTCCTTGATAAATGCCGGCTTCAACGAAGTCAATTTTTCCAAAGAAGTTTGCCGTGGATGCTCATCAGCATCTGCTATTTCTGTTTCTTTTCCTTTCTTTACTGTTACGGAAATTACTTCTTCATTCCACTTGCCCGCTGCTTTTGCTGAAGCATAACGCTGTTGAGAAGCTAATGCAAACTCATCTTGTTCAACCCGGCTTATGTTCCATTGTTTAGCAACATTCTCCGCAGTCTCCCCCATTGTAAATGGATGGTACATCACCGCCAGTTCTTTATTAATGAACCGCCATCCCATCGTTGTATCAAATATTTCTGCCGAACGGCTGAAGGCCTCACTGTTTTTTGCCAATACATAGGGAGCCCTTGTCATACTCTCAACTCCGCCGGCAATAACGAGTTCTGCATCTCCGCATATGATCTGCCTCGAGGCATCCATAATAGCCTGTAATCCCGAAGCACAAAGCCGGTTGACCGTATTTCCAGCCACCGTTACCGGCAACCCTGCCAACAATGCCGCCATTCTTGCTACATTCCGGTTGTCCTCGCCGGCCTGGTTAGCGGCCCCGGCGATTACATCTTCTATTTCATTTACATCTAAAGATTTATTTCTTTCAACCAGGGCTTTGATAACAATGGCCAGTAAATCATCAGGCCTGACGGAACTGAGTATACCTCCATACTTGCCAACCGGGGTTCTTAAGGTATCTATTATATAAACTGGATTCATTTAAAATATTTGAAAGCAAATATCTGTGAAATCCGATGAATGCCTTGATTGCAGACTATCTTTGCAGATGATGAAGAAAACGAACAGGAACATACGGCATTTATCCCTACAGGACATTGAACTGTATTTTGAGCAAATGGGCGAGAAAAAGTTCAGAGCCAGGCAGGTTTATGAGTGGCTTTGGCAAAAACATGCTATGAGCTTTGCCGATATGACCAACCTTAGTAAGGATCTGCGACAAAAACTAGGGGAATCCTTTACACTTCCTGCATTAACTACCGATGCTACGCAATACTCAGCTGACGGAACAGTTAAATCCCGTTTCAAGACACATGACGGACACCTGGTGGAAGGTGTGCTTATACCCACTACATCCCGTTATACAGCCTGTGTTTCTTCACAAATCGGCTGCTCACTCAGTTGTAAATTTTGTGCCACAGGATACATAGACCGCAAAAGAAACCTTGATTTTGATGAGATATACGATGAAGTGGTACTCATCAACCAGCAATGTGAAAGAATTCATGGAAAAAAACTCAGTAATATCGTTTTCATGGGTATGGGTGAACCCCTGCTTAATTATAAAAATGTACTTAAATCCATTGAACGCATCACTGCTCCGGACGGGCTGGCTATGAGCCCACGCCGTATTACAGTCTCCACCGCCGGTGTGGCCAAAGGAATAAGGCAATTGGGTGAAGACAAGGTAAAATTTAAACTGGCATTATCCCTGCATGCAGCCAACGATGCAAAGCGGCATGAGATAATGCCTATTAATGACACCAATAACATTAAAACACTCATTGATGCCCTCAACTATTTCTATAAACAGACTGGTAACGAAATCACTTTTGAGTATATCCTTTTTAAAGATTTCAACGATTCATTGAAAGATGCAGACGAACTGATTAAGATATACAGGCAGGTTCCCGCCGATCTAATTAATATAATTGAATACAATCCAATCGATTTTGCCCGGTTTGAAAAACCCGAAGAAGCCAAAGTACAGGCCTTTATGGAGTACCTGCAAAAACACCGTGTCAATGTACGTTTGCGCCGTAGCCGGGGAAAGGATATTGATGCCGCCTGTGGCCAGTTGGCTAATAAGGACAGCCATTAATCCCTGTTTTTACCCACTTACGAAGAAATTCATAGTTCTCTTTAAACCTGCTATATTGGTTAAGGTCTTTATTTCGTCCACAAATTTTATAACAAGTTGTGCCGAAAGTTTTAAGAACAAGACGGCGTCCAAACTAAAAATGATAACCATGAAAAAAATAGTAGCAGCAGTTTTAGCAGGTGCTGTAGCCACCTTCTCTGTACAAGCACAGGAAATCCCGGAACGTAAACGGGATGGTAAAGGCGTTCATGAACGCCATGGAAAAATGCATCACCGTCCCGGTGGAATGGAATTCCAAAAATTGAATCTCACCGATGCTCAGAAAGAACAGATGAAAGCACAACGGGAAAATTTCCGTAAGCAACTGGATGATCTGAAAAAAAATGAGAACATCACTGTAAAAGAATGGAAAACCAGGATGGAAAACCTTCGCAAGGATCAAAAAACAAAAATGGAAAGCATTCTAACCAGTGAGCAAAAAGCTCAGTTGGAAAGAATGAAGACCGAACGAAAAGCAATTCATCAGGTAGACGCCAAAGCCAGGATGGAAAAGATGAAAATACACCTGGGCCTTACTGAAGAACAAGCAGCTAAAATTGAAAAGAACAGAAAAGAGATGGGAGAAAAAATGAAAGCGATCCGTGAAAATAAATCTCTTAGTGATGAAAAGAAAAGGGAAGAAATGAAAGAGCTGATGAAAAAGCAGAAAGAGAATATGAAATCTGTTCTTACAGAAGAACAACTTAAAAAAATGCAGGAAGGTAAAAAACCTGGTCACAGAAAACCAGGTGGTCCAGGCAAACCTCACGGACAAAAACCTGCTGATAAAGAAGTGATATAAACGGGGATACCCGTACAAGACATTAAAGCCCCGTATTCCGGGGCTTTTCTTTTTCCATGGTTGACCGGCTAAAGACTATCTTTACACCCTACTACTGTTGTAAAACAGAAAATTTTCATCATGAAAAAGAAATCCACTCACAATTTTGGCAAGTTTGCAAGCAAAAAAAGTAATGCCGCCATTAAAGAACAGTTCAGGCAGGAAAAAAGAAAAGTAAAAAAGGAACGGGAAGATTACTTTGAAAAGAAGAAAGCTGAAGCCAGGTCAAGAAGTACAGGTGCTGAAAATCAACAGGCGATACGCAAAGGCCATGCTGCCGCACCAGCTACGCATAATAAACCCGAAACAGCAGGCAGTATGCCACTGAATAAATTTATTGCCCATGCCGGTATAGCAGCCCGGCGTGAAGCTGCCGAATTGGTTAAAAAAGGACTTGTAAAGGTCAATGGTGAATTAGTGACAGAACCCGGCCATAAAGTTTCTGCAAAAGATGATATCAGGGTTAATGGGAAAAAAATCTTTCTGGCAAAAAACCTTGTTTACATTCTCCTCAATAAACCTAAAGATTATATTACCACAACGGATGATCCCCAGGGAAGGAAAACCGTACTCGACATCATTGGCAGGGCTACCAACGAAAGAGTTTACCCGGTAGGCAGACTTGACAGAAACACTTCAGGTGTTTTACTGCTGACAAACGACGGGGAACTGGCTCAAAGACTAACTCATCCCAGCAATGAAGTGAAGAAAGTATATCATGTTACGCTGAATAAGCCACTCGAAAAGAAAGATTTTGATCAAATATTGAATGGTGTTGTATTAGAAGACGGACTGGCTAACGTAGATACACTGGCTTATGCTGATTCAAAAGATAAAACACAAATTGGTGTGGAGATACATAGTGGCCGAAACCGGATTGTCCGCCGCATTTTTGAACATTTGGGTTATGACGTAAAAGGACTCGACAGGGTTATGTTTGCGGGTTTAACCAAGAAAAATGTAGACCGGGGTAAATGGAGATTTTTAACTGAAAAGGAAGTAAGGGATTTAAAACACTTTAAAAAAGGAAAGTAACTTCTGACTACACTGATTACTATGATTTCGATGAAAACAACCAATTGGGTAATTGAAGAAACTGAGAATTGGGTTGCTGTAAATAAGCCTTCAGGTCTTTTATCCATTCCAGACAGAGAAGGGAAAGAAGTTTCATTAAAAGCAATTCTAAAAGAAAAATATGGTGACATTTTTACTGTCCACCGTCTTGACAAAGATACCAGCGGCCTCATACTATTTGCTAAAAATGAAGAAGCACATAAACACTTATCAAAGCAATTTGAGGAAAGGCGGACCAAAAAAATCTACCAGGGATTAGTAATCGGATGCCCTGAAAAACAGCAAGGCAGTATTGATAGCCCGATAGCAGAGCACCCCGCCCAAAAAGGCATTATGATCATACACCGAAAAGGAAAAGAATCATTAACAGACTATGAAGTACTGGAAGACTTTGGAATTTATTCTTTCCTGCAATTCAGAATACATACCGGACGCACCCACCAGATCCGGGTACATATGAAAGATATTGGTCATCCTATTGTTTGCGACAATCTTTATGGTGACGGAAAACCAATCCTGGTTTCATCGTTAAAATCAAAGTTTAAATTATCAAAAAACGAAGAAGAAGAAAGGCCCATTTTAAACAGGGTGGCGCTGCATGCCTACCAATTATCTCTTATTGATATTAATGGGAGCCTGGTTGAACTGGAGGCCCCTTTACATAAGGACATGCAGGCTTCATTACAACAGCTGCATAAAAGAAAAAAGNNGGTTTTATCACTTTAATTCCTTTGGGAAATTTTTTAACAGCATCCTCTGTAGATATTGCAGGAACTACAATAACATCTTCTCCGCTTTTCCAGTCTGCCGGTGTGGCCACACTGTATCCTGCTGTTAACTGCAAGGAGTCGACAACCCGCAATACCTCATAAAAATTTCTTCCCGTTGAAGCCGGATAGGTAATCATCAATTTCACCTTTTTATCAGGCCCAATAACGAAAAGTGAACGTACCGTAAACGTTTCAGAAGCATTAGGATGAATCATATCGTAAAGGGTAGCCACATTCCTGTCATCATCGGCAATAATCGGAAATGTAACATTACAATGCTGAGTTTCATTAATATCCTTTACCCAACCCTGGTGTTTCTCCAGTGGATCGACACTTACTGCAAGCACTTTTACATTCCGCTTTGCAAATTCTTCCGCAAGCAATGCGGTTTTACCTAACTCTGTTGTACACACTGGTGTAAAGTCGGCAGGATGTGAAAACAAAATTCCCCAACCATCTCCGAGATATTCGTAAAAATCAATTTCCCCGGCTGTAGTTTTTGCTTTAAAGTTGGGAGCAATATCCCCTAAACGTAGTCCCATAAAAATGTTTTAGGAAACAAAAATAATATATTCCTACCAGATTAGTAGACTTATACAACCAGGTCCTGAAGCGTTCTGTTTTCAAGGATGCTGAGGGTAGCATCCCTTACTTCTACCATCATATCATGAAGGCCGCAGTGTTGCTCATCGCAGTTCTTGCATCGCTCATAAAAATAGAGGCTAACACATGGGAGCATGGCAATAGGGCCGTTTACAAGCCGGATGACAGTTGCCATTTTAACTTTTGCAGGATCCTTCTTGAGAAAATAACCGCCTCCCTTACCCTTTTTACTGTCCAGGATATCTGCTTTCTTCAACTCAAGAAGAATATTCTCCAAAAATTTTAATGGAATTTTTTTCTTTTTTGAAATCTCTGCAATCAAAACTGGTCCCTTTTTATACCGTTCAGTCAGGTAGGTCAATGCCTTAAAAGCATATTGCGATTTTTTGGAGAGCATTTCAACAATTTTTTATTCAATTACCAATTTATAATTTACTGGTGAGTTTTTGCGAAGCATTGCTGATACACCGCAATACTTTTCCAGCGACAAGTCAATAGCTTTTTTCACCTTTTCTTCATTTTCTTTATCCGTATTTATCCTATAGGTAATGAGGACATCCCTGAAAACTTTGGGGTGATCATCGGTTTGTGTGGCCTCCGTTTCTATTTCAAAATGTGAAAATTTTACCCGCATCTTTTCTAAGATATCCACTACATCTATTCCTGAGCAACCGGCGAGCCCGGCCAGCAAGAGTGCCTTAGGGCTAAATCCATGCTCCTTGCTTCCATCCAATTTGATGTAATTATCTCCTTGCCGGCTTTCAAATTCATGCTTTTTTTTCCAAATGGTGATCGTTTTCATGCCAGTTCATGTTTTTTATTATTGGAAATATTTTCAAGTGTCCAGTTAATCCTTTTCTCAAACTCTTGCTTTCTTTCCGGGCAACCTGCCTTGCTGCAAATTTTGCAGGAAAAAGGGAGACAACCATCTGAATGAACGAAAAGTTCCAATGATTCCCCAAATTCCTTTCTTACCAGTTCAGCCAGCGCATCAATTTCTTTGTGGGCTTCATGCACATTCAGATACCAGGGCACGGTAAGATGACAGTCTACATGTAATATACTACCGTATTTAATTACTCTTAAATTGTGCAGGTCAATCCAGTTTTCTTTTCGGTTCGCATTCAATATCCCTACAAACCTGTCCAGCAAAACCGTATCAGCCTCATCCATTATACCAGCAATCGATTTTCGAAGTATCCGATACCCGGTTATCATAATTATAACACCGAACAAAATTGCCACTACACTATCGATCCATATAAGTTTAGTAAAATATAGTAAGATCAAGCCGGCTATAATGCCCACAGTTGATAAGGTATCGCTTTGTAAATGCCTGCCACTGGCAATCAGAGCCAGTGAACTGTTTCTATTACCCGTTCTTAAGCAGAAGTATCCCATTATATAATTGACCAGTGCAGTTGCTGCAATCAGCCAAATACCGTAATCTATTTTTTGTAGCTCAACCGGGTTGATCAGGGTTTGAATTGCCTTGTATAATATAATGGCCCCTGCGCTGCCAATCAGTGTACCTTCTACCGCAGCAGAAAGAAATTCAGCTTTGCCATGTCCGTACGGATGGTTTTTATCCCGGGGTTTTGCAGCTACATATAAGCTATACAGGCCAATCAGGCCAGCTGCAACATTCACTATGCTCTCCAATGCATCAGTAAGAATCGATACAGAGTGAGTGGAATAGTAGGCAAGAAACTTTACGGAAAGCAATATTACCGATACAGCTGCCACCCACTTCTGTATATTCAAATTTTGTTTTGATCTGTCCAAGTGATTTCATTTAATCAAAAGATTCCTTTACGAACCGCATCCACCTGCCCCTCGCATGCATAATAAACTCAGGAGGTGCTTGTGAAAATTCTTTCTCCGATTCATAGCGGCCAAAAGTTTTCATATATTCTTCTTCTGTTCCTTTGTAACCAGGCAGCTTTTCGAGATTAGCATTATTTTCTGTAACAGCAAACTTATCCTCCGGGCTTGCGGCTAACCACATCAACCCTTTCAGGCCATATTTTGTACCAGCTTCATACATGGCCAGTTTCATGATTGCCGGTGACACATCACTTCGGCATGCCAGTTTATACTGAACCGTTATTTCTGCAACCTCATCTTTATCAAGATCTGTAATACTAATAGCGTCCCTGATAAACTGACATGTCACATCAAAGGGACATGATTTTTCTGCATCTGAGATATACCAAATTTGCTGAAACTTACCATTCGTTCCGGCATAGTGTGTGGCATAAAGCTCGCCTGTAAATCCTTCTTCACCATACTCGTTCTTGTTTTTATCCTCATACGGAGCTACATAAGAAGTAATAAGCAGGTTATCTCCCATTTTATCATTCCATTTCCACACTTCATGAATGTTGCCGGTAATTTTTATCGTTGCAGGAACGTCTGATGCTGCTGCTTTTACTGGTTCAATTGGTGCAACTTGTTGTCCTGTTTTATCTGTTTTGGTGGTATCAGTTACCAATGGATCCTTATCTTTTTCTCCGGATGAATTGCAGCTAATTAATGCAGCCAGTACGAAAGAAACAAATAACATCCGCATAGTAATTTGTTTTGGTCTGCCGAAATTACTGAAATAAAATTGCCCTTGCTGTAAACACAACAAAGGCAATCCAGGTTAAGGTTGGTTAAAGGTTATTTGATCACTAGAACCTTTTCGGTAAAAGACTCACCGGCTCCAAATACATCGGGGATCTTTATGAGATATGTTCCTGAAGTAAGTCCGGATATATTTATACTGTTATTATTGGTTAGCCTTAATTGTTTTACAACTTTACCGCTCATATCTGTTATGTACGCATCAAACGATCTGTTGACGCCATCCAGCCTGATAGAAAACTGTCCGTAATTGGGATTGGGAAACAACAGCACACTAACCTGTGTTTCACCCATGCCTTTTACAGCTTTGATATGAGTATAAGTGTACCGGGTATCCCTGTCTATTTGCTTAAGGCGATAATAACTGATTCCGGAATAGCCGTTGGCATCTGTATAGGAGTAATCAATTTGTGATGTACTGTTGCCATTTAATGCTTTTGTTGGAGCAAAGCCGATAGTAGTAAATACGGATTCTCCATCCAGCCTTCTTTCCACATCAAATCCAAGATTGTTTTGCTCAAAAACTGTTTGCCAGTTCACCTGTACTTTTTGGCGGGTCAGCCTTTTTGCATCAAAATCTACCAGTGTAACAGGCAAGGCTCCTGAAAGCTGGCCAATTCCAAACTGACTGAAACTATTAATGTTGTTCCTCCTGGCATATCCTGCGGAAAGAATTCGTCCTGGTTGGTTATTCGCAGGCAATACACTTCCGGCAGGAGATTGCCAATCTGCCGCACTGCTTGATGAATTAGGTCTCTTAAGAATAGCAAATGAATTGTCTGCAAGAGCTGTAAACCCGTTAAAATAAAGCAACAGATCATAAGTTCCGGAGGTTGGTGCCGCATCTGGTGTTAAATACCAAACACCACCAGTATTAACTGAAATATAAGGCTGCCCGTTTTCTGTTACTGCTAATCCAATATCATTACCCGGCTTAGGTCCAAATGATGCATCTATATAAGTAAGATTATTTAACGGAGAAGCGATTAAGTTGTCTAAGACAGCCCTGTTCGCTTTTACTGCATCACCAACTGGAAATATATAAGTACTTACTGATGCAGGCAATACGTACCTTCTAAGGTTTCCATTTACCCAACTATTGGAAAAATTGGTGTTGGAAGGATCAGCCTCTACTGCCAATTGATCTGAACTAAGAACGATGGCCTTATAAGACCCTGTTGTATTTAGCCTCCCATTTTTCAGGTACCACTTATTGGCCTGCACATCACTGCCCAATGTAGCATGGCCAGAAGCATCAATATCTATCTGTCCAAAAGTGCTTTTGGAGTTGATCAAATGACCACCATTCCCGTTGAAAATGACTTTACCTGTTCCATAGTTATACCCGGTAACCGTGTTATCTACCCAATCTGCTGTGCCGGATGCCCCGTTTTGAGACATACGGATGGTGCCTGCATTATTTAGGGTACTTCCATTATCAAGCGAAACTCCCCCTTTTACTACAAGCTCTGCTCCATTTTGCACCGTAATAACGGCACCTGATTGCACCTTCATAACATCCTGCGCCAACATTACTTTTCCTGTAAAAAACAAGGACAGAATTAGTAAAGATTGCTTTCTCATGGTTGCAGCAAGATTTTTGGTTGATTGCATAATCTTTATTTTTCGGTTCAATGGTTTTTTCAATGATTCCCTGAAATTCCGACATTGCCGGCAGGTTTTCATTACGGAATTAGTAAACGGAAGTCTTGATTGAGTAAGCGGATATATGCTGGACTAAAATTGAAGAATTTTCGGTTACCATCCTATACCACAAACAGGTGATTTTTTGGATAAAACTGGCCAAAAAAGGGACTCAGCGGCTAAAAAGCCCTTTAATGAACCGGGCAGCCCGGTAGTAGAACTCTTTATTGAATAACTGGGAATCCCGCATTGCCTTATAGGTTAAAAAGATACCTACAGGGGTAAGGACAAAAGTAGCCATCCACATACCTGTGAAGGGAGTAAAGGTATTTTCCTTGGCAAACTTTTCACCGGTGGTACTTGAAAAATAAAAAACCATAAAGAAAATGATGGCAAAAATCAAAGGTGTCCCCAGTCCTCCTTTTCGGATAATGGACCCCAGGGGAGCACCTACCAGGAATAAAACCAGGCAAGCGAGGGAAAGAACGATTTTACGATGCCATTCAATTTTATGCCTGCGCAATGTCCTGTCCTTATCGTTTGCCGTGTTGATAAGGGATTCAGTGCTAAGCCTGACTGAGGCTGCCATATTTTGCACATTCTGGTTTACGTTACCTTCCGCTGAATCCGGTAACAAGAGATCAAACCGCTTTACTACTTCTCCGGCAGGTTTTTGATTCAATGCCGGCTGAAGCCAAAAAGAATCGGGGCGGCTGGAGAAATGAAACTGGAGCAACATGTCTTTTGTCATCTGGTCCTTGATGCGCCGGTTTTCTTTCTGCAAGGAGTCAATTGCTTTTTGCAGCTGCCGCATGCTGAGCATTTTCTCATTGTTTTTGTTGACGCTGTCAGCCGTACGGTTCGTAAAACCCAGCGTACTTAGATCAAATTGTTTCTTATATTCTTTAAACCCTATTCTTATAAATTCACTGCTCCCTTGCGCATAGGCATACCCTCTTTCCTGGTAACGCCAGCCATCTTTCAGATTAAATTCCAGAAATCTTTTGTTGTCTGAAACCCGCATGATACCGCTTTTGGCTACGATAAAATTATCCTGCACCGGATTGCCTTGCTCGTAGATGATCACATCCCTGACCACACTGTCATTTTCTTCTTTCTTTCCAATCTTAATAGCGAACCCGGGTATCTTATCATAGAATACTCCTTCTTTAAGGTCAAAAGCTGGTTTGGCAAAAACAATATCCGACAGTAAGGTCCTCTGCTTCAGGTTAGCGATCGGAATTACATTGTTGGCGAAAACAAAGGCAATTCCTGAAATTAGAATCGTTACAAAAAAAAGCGGCCGCATAAACCGCAGGAGTGAGATCCCTGCCGATTTGATAGCAACCAGTTCAAAACTTTCTCCAAGATTGCCAAAAGTCATCAGTGATGAAAGTAAGATGGCCAGTGGTAAAGCCAGCGGAACCAGTGTTGCACTGAGGTATAATATGAACTCAAGAATGATACCCGTACCCAGTCCTTTGCTTACAAAATCATCAATATACAACCAGAAAAACTGCATGATAAGTACCAGCAGCGTTATGAAAAACGTTGCTATAAATGGACCAATAAAGGCCTTGATGATGAGCTTATCTAGTTTTTTGAACACTTATCTTTAAGTATGAATCAGGCAAAAATAAGGCTTTCATCAACCGAGATAGAACTGATAAAAAATGCTGACTGGATTTTAACAAAGAATGCCATTATTGAAAAGATCGTACAATTCTTTTCCTCATTGCAAGAGGAGCAGAAAAATGAACTGCAGTTATATAAAAACAAACTCCCTTCCCGGTTCTTTACTGCCTCACCCAAGATATCTAAAGGTGAAAATTATTCAGGTCTTCCGTATGTAGTGCTGGATTATCCCCGTTTTTTTAATGAGTCCGGTTTCGGAGCAATCAGAACGATGTTTTGGTGGGGAAATTTCTTTAGTATCACCCTGCATATGGCCGGAGGCAATAAAAAAGCATTTGAGGAAAAGCTAATTAATGCCTATCCTTTGCTATGGCAAGAAAAATTTTACAGCTGTATCAGTGAGAATGAATGGATACATCATTTCTCCCCTGAAAACTATATTTCTTTTTCAGAAATGACAGAAGCTGAATACAGGAAACGAATAATAGAAAGTCAATTCGTTAAAATAGGAACAAAAATTAATTTAGACAGATGGGAAACCGCTGAAGACTTTTTGCTCAGCCGCTTTAAAACTCTGCTGGAGATACTGGCTGGTTAATTGCCTAAACGGTGAAAGAGTTCCTTAACCTGGTAATCCCACAACATACTCTGGTCTTTGATATCTTTTTTCTCTGCAAAGTCCTTTACTAACAGAATTGTTTGATTGGTGATCTCAGATTTATCAATGCGGAATTCAAAATATTCATCTTTAGGGGCAGTGAGCCAGCGAAAACGAATGAACTTATCCTGCTCACTTTCCACTACTTCTGCTTTCTCAAAAGCGCCATTCCAGCCAAAATAGAAAATATTATCTCTTTCGTCTACTTTATCGGCAAACCATTCCCCCAAACCCGCAGGGGTTGATAAAAACTCGTACAAAATGGACGGCGAGCAACGAACCGGGAACTCTAAGGTGTATAATTGTTTACTCATTATTCTTAAATCAAAAAATTGATGCGATGGCTGCAATAATAGAAAATAAATCATTGCGGCAAAATATTTTATGGTTTATTTTTCCCTCAACTGGTCCTAACCTCAAAAGCTGTGAAATAAACAAGGTCTGAAAACGTTAATGAGATGTCAAAATTTATTTTGCCGGAATAGGCAATTTCCATAAATTGCTTTGAAGTTCAATACTTTCTGAGCAACTAAGATTTTGTGGTGGGTATTTTTAGAGTATAAGGCAATACCAAAACTTATAATTCTTTAACCCTTAAAATACACCATTCTAAAAACCATACCTATGAGCATGAGACAACTCAAGATCACGAAGTCTATTACGAATCGTGAATCTCAAAGCCTTGAAAAGTACCTCCAGGAGATCGGTAAAGTCGAGCTCATTACCCCGGAGGAAGAGGTAAAACTAGCCACCCTTATTAAGCAGGGAGATCAAAGGGCATTGGACCGGTTGACCAAGGCCAATCTTCGTTTTGTAGTATCTGTTGCCAAACAATACCAAAACCAGGGTTTGTCGCTGCCAGACCTGATCAATGAAGGAAACCTGGGCCTTATCAAGGCTGCCCAGCGTTTTGATGAAACCCGGGGATTCAAGTTCATTTCCTATGCCGTTTGGTGGATTCGCCAGAGCATTTTACAGGCACTGGCCGAGCAATCGAGAATTGTAAGACTGCCACTCAATAAAGTGGGCCTCACCAACCGGATTCAGAAGGCCTACTCTCTGCTGGAGCAGCAGTATGAAAGAGAACCTTCGGCTGAAGAGCTGGCTGAAGTATTGGAAATGGACCTTGAGGAAGTCTCCTCTACCCTTGGTATTAATGCCCGTCATGTAAGCATGGACTCTCCCCTTTCAGAAGGCGAAGAAAATACGCTAATTGATGTGCTTGAAAACCCCAATGCGGAAAAAACTGACGGTGAACTATATCACACCGAATCGCTCAAAACCGAGATAGACCGCAGTCTTAAAACCCTGACGGAAAGGCAAAAGGAAGTAATTTGCTTCTTCTTTGGTATTGGCGTGGATCATCCCATGAGCCTGGAAGATATTGGCGAAAAATTTAACCTGACCAGGGAAAGGGTAAGGCAGATTAAAGACAAGGCCATTACCAAACTAAAAACATCCAATCGTTGTAAACTACTTAGAACCTATTTAGGCGCATGATATAACTTGTACACTACTTATCTTTGCATCTCTTTAAAAAAAGTGAACATTTGATGTTCACTTTTTCTTTGTGTGACAGTGAAAACTTTTGTGAACTATGTTCAATTCATTACAAGAAAAACTGGAATCAGCGTTTAAGAACCTTAAAGGTCAGGGACGCATTACTGAACTTAACATCGCTTCTACCGTAAAAGACATCCGCCGTGCACTGGTAGATGCGGATGTAAATTATAAAATTGCCAAAGAATTTACCGATAAGGTGAAGGATAAAGCCTTGGGCGAAAAAGTGCTAAATGCTATTTCTCCGGGTCAGTTAATGGTAAAAATTGTAAAAGATGAACTGACCGAACTGATGGGTGGTCAGGAAGCCCCTTTCAATGCCAAAGGCAACCCCGCAGTTATCCTGATTGCCGGTTTGCAGGGTTCCGGTAAAACTACTTTTAGCGGCAAACTGGCCAATTACCTGAAATCGAAAAAAGGCCTTTCCCCCATGCTGGTTGCTGCAGATATTTACCGGCCTGCCGCAATGGAGCAATTGAGAGTGCTGGGTGAGCAAATTGGCGTAGACGTTCATATTGAGCTGGAAAATAAAGATGCAGTTGATATTGCCAGGAATGCGGTAAAGGAAGCGAGAAGCAAAAATAAAAATGTGCTCATCATAGATACTGCCGGACGCCTTGCCGTGGATGAGGTGATGATGACCGAAGTAGCCAATGTAAAAAGTGCAGTAAATCCACAGGAAATCCTGTTTGTGGTAGATAGCATGACTGGCCAGGACGCTGTAAATACTGCCAAAGCCTTTAACGACCGCCTTGATTTTACCGGTGTGGTGTTGACCAAACTGGATGGCGATACAAGAGGTGGTGCAGCGCTTTCTATCAAGTACACAGTTAACAAACCCATCAAGTTTACCAGCAGTGGTGAAAAAATGGACACCCTGGATGTGTTCTACCCGGAAAGGATGGCACAGCGTATCCTGGGTATGGGCGACATCACTTCACTTGTTGAAAAAGCACAGTCTGCGTTTGATGAAGAACAGGCCAAAAAACTGGAAGCCAAGATCCGAAAGAATAAGTTTGATTTTGCTGATTTCAAAATGCAACTGGAGCAGATCAAGAAGATGGGGAACATGAAAGACATGCTGAGTATGATACCCGGCGTAGGAAGCAAGGTAAAAGATCTTGATATCAACGAAGACTCATTCAAAGGCATTGAGGCCATGATCAACTCCATGACCCCGGAAGAAAGAGCCGACCCGGACCTGATTGACAACAGCCGCAAAAAAAGGATTGCAAAAGGTTCCGGTAAAGACATCAATGAAGTAAATGCCTTTATGAAGCAATTTGAACAAATGCGGGATATGATGAAGAATATGAACAAGATGGGAGCATTTGGCCGTATGATGCCGGGGATGAGGAAATAGTGTTAGCCTTTAGTTATTAGTCTGAAGTCTAAAGTCGTATGGGCTATTTCACAAAGTATTTAGACCCACATGTCCCCAATTTTCACTTGTCATTCTCCGATGACCGCCTTATATTTGCCGTCCGGTTTCTACCGGAACTAACAATTATTGTTTAACGCTGTTAAATTTCTATTTATGTCAGCAAAAATCCGTCTTCAAAGACACGGGTCCAAGAAAAGACCCTTCTACTTCATTGTAGTAGCCGATTCCCGGGCTCCCCGTGATGGCAAATTCATCCAGAAATTAGGTACTTACAACCCCCTGACTATCCCAGCTACTATTCAGCTGGATCGTCAGAAAGCCCTTGAGTGGCTGAACAAAGGTGCCACACCAACTGACACTGTTCGCCGTATCCTGAGCTTCAAAGGGGTATTATACCTGAAGCACCTGCTTCGTGGTGTAGGTCTTGGTTTGTTTGATGAAGCTACCGCAATGGAAAAATTCACTAAGTGGAGTGCCGAGCATGAAGCACAGGTGAAAAGACGCCAGGAAGATTCTTACCGCCAGAAAAGAGCCAGACGTGCTGCTCCGGGTCGCAGACCTGAGAGAAAAGCTGAAGGTGAAGGCGGAAGTGAAGGATAAATCGTCCGCATCCTGAAAGTTCTTAATCCTTCCCGTATTCCGGGAAGGATTTTTTTATTTGGTAGAAGATTATATTTTGCTTTGTACTGTATGACGGAATATTTCAAAATAGGAAAATTGGTTGCTGTGCATGGTCTCAAAGGGGAATTGGTGCTGAAACATGAGTTGGGTAAAAAAACTTCACTCAAAGGGCTGGCTGCAATTTTCATTGAAGAAAAGAAAAACGCTTTTCTCCCCTGGTTTATAGAATCAGCAAAAATCAAGTCGGAAGACGAAATATATATTAAGCTGGAAGGAGTTAATGTGCGAGAATCTGCACTAAAGCTTACTCAGAAGCAGGTTTGGTTACCTGAACCAGACTTTAAAAAATTTGCTGCAAGATCAGCTCCTGCAAGTCTACTTGGCTACACCATTATCAATAACAAAGAATCATTAGGTGAAATATTAGAACTGATCGAACAGCCTCACCAGCTGCTTTGCCGCTTGGAGATTAAAGGCAAGGAGGTATTGATACCCTTGCATGAAGAAACACTGCGGAAAGTAAATCATAAGAACAAAGAAGTAGTTGTAAACTTACCTGATGGTTTACTGGAAATCTATTTGCAATAAGCTTTACGTTTGGTGAAAGTGTCAGTCATCCAACATCATATCGCCCACTTCGACCTTGACTCCTTTTTCGTATCGGTAGAGATACTAAACAATCCCTCATTGAAAGGCAAACCAGTGCTCATTGGCGGCTATGAAAGAGGAGTTGTTTCCACCTGCAGCTACGAAGCCCGAAAATATGGGATTCATTCTGCTATGCCCATGAAAAAAGCCTTGCAGCTTTGCCCCCATGCTATCGTAACCCATGCAAGCAGCGGGCAATACAGCAAATATTCCCGTTGGGTTACTGACATCATTGCAGCAAAAGCACCCTTGTTTGAAAAAGCAAGTGTTGATGAATTTTACGTTGATCTCACCGGCATGGACAAATATTTTGGTGCGGCCCGGTTTGCACAGGAGCTGCGCCGGCTTATCACCAAAGAAACAGGTCTGCCAATTTCAGGCGGGCTTTCATCTGCGAGGTTTATAAGTAAAATGGCAACCAATGAAGCCAAGCCCAACGGATTTTTACAAATTCCTCATGGAAAGGAACTGGAGTTTTTGTGGCCTTTGGGTATCGAAAAAATAAACGGTGTTGGCAAACAAACAGAACAACACCTGAAGAGTTTCGGGCTTTACACCATAGAAGATATTGCCAAAACACCTGTGGAAATAATGGAACGGATTGCGGGAAAATGGGGAGAAGCCCTCTGGCATAAAGCTCATGGGCGGGGCAGTACAGAAATTGCTACCGACTGGGAGCAAAAAAGCATGAGCCATGAAAATACGTTTGATACAGACTATACCGATTTAGACTTTCTGCATAAAGAACTTGTACGGCTTACAGAAAAAACAGCCTATGCTTTGCGGGAAGATGAAAAGATGACCGGATGTGTAACAGTTAAAATAAGATACTCAGATTTTGAAACTACATCAAGACAAGAAACAGTCGACTATACTGCACTGGATGATATGTTAATTGCAAAAGTAAAAGACCTCTTCACCAAATCATATCAGAAAGGCAGGCCAGTGCGATTACTGGGTGTCCGCTTTAGTCATATGATACCCATTACCATGCAAATGAGTTTATTTGAAAATAACATAGAGAAATTACAACTCTTTAAAGCGGTTGACGATATTAAGGACCGGTTTGGGACAAGGCTGCTTACAAAGGCAGTGATAGCAAATAAGAAAAAAGAAAGTGATTAAAAATCTTAGATTGTCTTGATATGATTAAGATCTTTTAAAATTATAACTTACTTCAGAAGAAGACTCCCGACTAAGGAATACAGACTTTTCTCTACCATTCACATTCTACGCAGGGTTTCACCACCACTTTACCCCCGCAGCATTTGTTACAGTCGCTGGTAGTGGTAGTCGTATAAATATGTTTCTGGCCTAAGGTGTAGCTGTAATCATTGGTATGCCTGTACTTACTGGTCTGCACCCCGCTGCCGCCACAGTAGCTACATGGCACATAGTTGCATTTTGGCGTACGCAACTGCCGCAACTCATCTGCCGTATAGAAAGCCCAGTTCTGGTTGGATCCCGGCAGGTTGTACTGGAAGTACACCAGGATATTATTTTCACTATCCACTCTTTTAGGGAATGCCAGCATGGCTTTGCTTCTTGGCCCATAAAGCGGCCCATCAGTGATGGCGACATCCACTAAATAACGCTTTCCTAAAAATTCTTCCTCCAGTTCCTTTTTCGTCTTTGCAGGTTTTGCCGGAGCAGTAGTAACGGGCACCACCCGATCGCTGCTCATGGTCTTGCCCCAGCCGTAACCGGCTTTGGGTACCCCCGCGGGCCAGGCGGGGGGCGCCAGGCCTTTTTCTCGAGCAAGATATTCATCAATGATATATTGAGCAATGGCTTTGATCGCAGAACGGTGTTCAGCTTTGAGAATACTCAACGCTCCCACAAAGCCGTTGGCAGGTACTTTTTGCTTCATGAAATATTCAAACACACCATGAAAATCGATGTCCACCACCTGCTGCATTTTTTGTCCCACCAGGTAACTGCAGTGCCCTGCGGAATAACCGGCCGCTTTTAAGGCATCATCATAGGCGATCAGTGCTGCCCCTCTTTCCTTTGAATTGTTGGCTGCACGCAATGCATTACTGAACTGCTGATCGATGGACACAGGCGGGTCCAGCATTTCTCTTCCCTGTTTGTCCACTACATAAGTGGTTCCGCCACGGGTGGCGATGATAAAAGTTTTATCAAAATCCGTATCGGCTATCTGCTCGTAAGTAAACGGAATTATTTCCCGTCCGTCATAGCGGATAAAACCCCATTTCCCGTTTTTACGGGCGGCTGCAATGGAATCCTTCCAGTGAAACTGGTAAATAGTGTCGTAGATACAATCCGTTGTTTTTTGACCAGTCCGGGAATAAATACCAAACAAACGAGTTGCCGCATCCTGCACCAGGAAGCCTGCATAATTGACAGAATTTATAGCATGAAAGGCATAAGAGGTAAAAGGCATCCCTTTTCCGTTTACCAATGCCCATTTTCCTTTACTATTTTTATCGGGCATTGACACAAAGCCATTATACAGGTATTTTCCTCCTTTATACACTGCATACACACCGTTTTGCACATCCATAGCCCCAATGAAATCATAGTTAGGATCCAGCACCAGCTGGCGTTTTTTCCGATCCATGATCCCCCATACGCCCCCTGTCATAAAACCATTCGCATCTACCGTGCAGCCCCCGTTGAAAAGGAACAAATCATCATTGAAAGGGATGATCGCATCAAATTCGGCCGGAATCACCAGGCCAGAAGTGTAATGCAGTAATCCCCATTTCCCGGGAATTGTTTTTTTCACTCCCTTCACTACGGTATCTTTTCTGCCGATATTGACAGCAGCCAAACCGGCGCTGTTCCAAGGCAGAGCCAGGTCGTAGGTTGCCGCAACAAAAATTTTTCCTTCCTTTAGTTTATACCCCCATTTACCGTTTGCATCCATGAAGGGATCGCCAAGTTGTGCCTGAGTTGTAAGACAGTATACTGTGATAAGTAGTGAAAACAGAATCCGCATAGTTTTTTTTCTTATAGTTTGTCATACACCGGTTTCTCATACCGGTGAATTAGTAAAAAAGTATTGCCAGTCACAAGATTTTTTGTTTGATCAATTTTATTTCTAAAAGAATCCAGACGGCAAACAGTACAATAAAAAATAAAATTGCCAGTACGGGCTGTTCAAATCCGTCATGGATTATCCGCTTATCCGATACCAGGTACAGCGGTAACCCTGCCAGCGCTACGGGTATTCCCAGGCTGAAAGCTGTGGCCACTGCGGGATGATGTGATAAACTGCGGCTCATCAGCAGAAGGGTAAGCGGCACAGAACTTTGCAGCAATGCAATGCCGGCGCATAACATATAAATATTAGTTTTTCCAAACTGGAAAAGAATCAAAGCTGCAACAAGTGTTCCGTAAATAAATTTTCTGATACCCGCCTTGTCAGCCACAAACCCACCTATCATCTTCCCTAAAAAGGCACTTACACCGATATATATCAGGCCGTCCTCGTAATTTTCAGCTACATAGTTTACCACATCAAACAAAAAAGAACGAAAGCACATAAAAAGCAGTAACAACAGCATCACCAAATCATGACTGTCCAATTCGCTTTCCTTTATCTCCGGAGTCTGATATACTGGCAATGACTGTCTGAAAATGGCTATAGTTACAAAAGCTGTGGCAAGTATTAATAATACGGGCAGCACATAACCAGCTTCACCTAATAAACTACCAATGGTAAGGCCTAATACACCGGGAGCAGTAAATAATCCTAATGGGCCGGATTTATTTTCATGCACCTGAAGACAAATTGTTCCGCCGGTTACATGTACAAATGCTGAAGCCATTCCTGAACATATGATAGCCACTTCAATAGAAACAAAAAAGAAAAGTAATGACAGGGGTAAGAGAGCGACCGATAGTTTGGCAAATAAGGAAATATCCTTTTGCTTGTCGAGCCAAAACCCGACAGGCAACTGACCACCAAAACCCAGAATCGCATAAATGCTTATGAACAAAAAACTGTCGCTATATCCATGTGTCAATGTGTAAGCTGCCAGCAGAAATCCTGCGGCAAGATCATTAATGCCATGCAGCAATCCCCAGTAAGCTGGTTGTAAATTCCGGTTATGGGTTAAATTCATAAAAAATAATTATTAATCAGCATGCCAGCGCCATAACTTACCCCATTAGCAGCAAATGCTGCGGCAAACGATTTTTTCCAACAGCTCTTCATTAAAAATTTATACCCTGTCATTTCTGCTATAACCACTCCCAATTCCAGTACAGGANNAATTACCGGGTACTCTATCACTAGTGTCAGCACAAAAAATAGCCAGGGATTCATTTCCTATCCTGTTTATTTTTCCGTTGCTTCCAGATAAAGAAAGCCACTAAAGCAACAAAAGCCGCCAATGCAATCATAATTAACCATGTGTTATTCTTAGCTCTTTCTGTAAAAGATGGCTCTGGTGGCATATCCAAAAAAAATCTNNTAAGCTGCCAGCAGAAATCCTGCAGCAAGATCATTAATGCCATGCAGCAATCCCCAGTAAGCTGGTTGTAAATTCCGGTTATGGGTCAAATTCATAAAAAATAATTATTAATCAGCATGCCAGCTCCATAACTTACCCCATTAGCAACAAATGCTGCGGCAAACGATTTTTTCCAACAGCTCTTCATTAAAAATTTATACCCTGTCATTTCTGCTATAGCCACTCCCAATTCCAGTACAGGAAGTGAAATATCGGTTGTCAGCAGAAAAAAATGCAAGAGCGGCCAGGTAAAAAGGTTCAACAGTAGAAATGGAAGGATTAATTCTTTCCACTGTTTTTTATAAAAGAAAA
>DEHX01000146.1:0-9797 GCA_002352145.1 Chitinophagaceae bacterium UBA2789 | reverse complement strand
GGTGGCATATCCAAAAAAAATCTGAGCATGTATGTAAATTTTAATTCTGATTAACCATTTCCAATGAAAAAGTACAGAATAGCAATCGTATTGACAATTAAGGCTGCCGGTATTGCTTTCCACCAGTTGTTTAGCACCAATAAGTTTAATACAATAATATCGAGTAATATCATTCCTGCATAGACTATGGTGAAATCAAAAGAAGTTTCGTGGTACAATATGGTAATGAACGGCACAACTGTCAAACTGGTGAGTAGTGCCACTAGCAGCGATGCTTTCCACTGCCGCAGGTAAAAAGGCAGTTGGAAAATCCCTTTAATTATAAAAAAACCAAAAAGTGCAATGATCAATGGCATATGCAAATAAGGCCTAAGCCGGTTTTATAGTTTTTCGTTTCAGGAATAGTAATATCAAAAGCACAAGCCCTGCTAAAGAACACAGAATAAATATCCAACGGTTGATCCGGCCATTATTCCCAGACTCATCATCAGCAATGACCGTATAATCAAAATAGGCTTTTGTTTTCTTCATTTTGTATTCAAGCTTTCCTCCCTTTTCACCGGTAATAAGCATGTGGTAATTCCACTTTTTCATGTACACAGTAAAGGTGTCCGTCACGGTTCCGGCCGAATCTGTTTTGGCCAGCGCAAAATGTAAATACCGATCAGATTCATCCCATCTCTTTCCCCCATCCTGTATAACTATTTTGTAACTGTCAGTTATCGTATCTCTTCGGTTGATAAAAGGATTCCTGAACAATGTATCCTCTCCATATAAAGAGTATTGTACCAAGAGCAATTTATAACCGGCAAGATTGCCGGTTCCTTCAAATGTAATTTGGCTGGGTGCCGTTCGCCTGCGGATAGAAAATCCTGCATCAGCCATAGCTGACAGGCTAAACAGAACCAGTGACACTGTAATTATCGACCGTACGGCTTTCATAATGCTAAATGTAGATAATTTGATTGATCCCTGCATACCCAGAGCCGGGTATATACAGATCAGGTTCGGCTGTCAAAAACCTCAGGCAGAAATAAGCTCTTCCTGCTTATCTTCGTCATCCCTAAAAACTAATTTTATGTCACAAACATGGAAAGAATACCAGGAGAAAAATAAAGACCGTTTCCTGAACGAAATGCTTGACCTTTTGCGAATACCCTCTGTCAGTGCCAAAAGCGAACATAAAGATGATATGTTGAAATGTGCCGAAGCAGTGAAAAAAAGCCTGCTGGCAGCCGGATGCGATAAAGCTGAGGTTATGCCCACAGCTGGTCACCCGGTGGTTTATGGTGAAAAAATAATTGACTCCTCAAAACCAACAGTACTTGTCTATGGACACTATGATGTACAGCCACCAGAGCCACTTGAACTTTGGCATAGCGGGCCGTTTGAACCTGTTATAAAAGACGGTAAAATATTTGCGAGGGGATCCGCAGATGACAAAGGCCAGTTTTATATGCATGTAAAGGCGCTGGAAATAATGACGCAGACCAACAGCATGAACACCAATATCAAATTTCTGATAGAAGGCGAAGAAGAAGTGGGTTCTCCCAACCTGGGCTCTTTTGTAGCAGCACATAAAGACCTGCTGAAATGTGATGTGATACTGATCAGCGACAGTGCCCTTCTCAGCATGGAAAATCCTTCACTGGATGTTGGAATGAGAGGCCTAAGCTATATACAGGTAGAAGTTACCGGTGCCAACCGTGACCTGCACAGTGGTACCTATGGTGGTGCTGTGGCCAACCCGATTACCATCCTGGCTAAAATGATCGCTTCCTGTCATGATGAGAATAACCACATCACCATCCCGGGTTTCTATGATGATGTTTTGGTGGCTTCAAAAGAAGAAAGGGATATGTTGAACAAAGCCCCATATAATGAGCAGGAATATAAAGACGAATTAGGAGTAAAAGAGTTATGGGGAGAGAAAGGTTATACTACTTACGAAAGAACCGGCATCCGCCCTACTCTTGAATTAAATGGCATATGGGGTGGCTATACCGGCGAAGGGGCTAAAACGGTTCTGCCTTCAAAGGCCTACGCAAAAATTTCTGCCCGTTTGGTACCTAACCAATCCTCTCATAAAATGACTGAGGTATTGCTTAACTATTTTAAATCTGTTGCTCCTCCCTCTGTTGAAGTAAAAGCTGAATTGCACCATGGAGGTGAACCTTACCTGACACCAATCGACAGCAAAGGTTATAAAGCAGCTTCCAAAGCACTGGAAACCACTTTTGGGAAAACCCCGATCCCTGTTCGTGGCGGTGGAAGTATTCCGATCTGCTCCATTTTAGAAAAGGAACTTGGTGTTAAAATAGTTTTTATGGGCTTCGGGTTAGACAATGACAATCTTCATAGCCCAAATGAAAAATATAATATCGAAAATTATTTTAAGGGCATTGAAACTATTCCCTATTTCCATAAGTATTTTGCTGAATCATAAACGTAAACTTCTTTTACTTTTAGAACCTCATCATCTTTTTGATGAGGTTTTTTATTTTTGAATATGTCTTCCAAAGAAAAATTACGGCTTGATAAATACCTCTGGTCAATCCGACTGTTTAAAACAAGAACAGCCGCTGCTGCCGCCTGCGATACCGGTAAAGTAAAATATGAAGGAGTGCAGGCAAAGGCTGCAAAGAATGTAAATATTGGCGATGAGTATGAAATAAAAACGGAAGCCAAAAGATGGCGGATTAAAGTTACCGGCCTGCTGCATAAAAGGGTTGCCTATAGCGAAGCCATCAACTATTATATTGATATTACTCCAGAAGAAGAATTGCAAAGGCTGCAATTCCAGGCGGCCAGTTTCCATACCGGAAAGCGGTTAAGTAAAGTTGGACGTCCTACCAAAAAACAAAGACGTGACCTTGATGAGTTTTTTGAATGACTCTCCTCAGTGATGAAAATCATCTTGTTGTATTATTTGCATCATTCACATCCGCTAAGCAGGAGGTTAGCTTCGTCATAAATAACCTTCTCTTTATGCCCACATCAATACTGTTGTTAAGAATAAAACAAGGAAGCTTCGGGCATACTGAGCCGGTATTTGTTATTTCATTAAACTATGTTTACTAATTCAGTGAATATGGAATTGCGAATTGCACCTGAGCGGCTGATTAGTGAAATCCAAAAGGATTTCAACAGTGCATTTCCATTCCTGAAAATTGAGTTCTTTAATAATAAGTCCTTTTCCCGGTCAGACTTTTCCGTAAAACAGATCATCCCGCATAACCGTAAACTGGGCGACAGTAATCTTTCACTGAAAGACGGTATCATTGAGATCGAGGATGATATGAAAGTTAATGAACTGGAAAAATTGTTTAAAGACAAATTCAACCTTGCTGTTCAGGTCTTTAGAAAATCTGGCAACCTATGGCTTGAAACAACCATGACCGACAGCTGGACCCTGCAGCAACAGAATAATCATGGAAGGGAAATAACGAACGGAAAAGATAAAGAACTGCCTCCTGACGACTATGATATCAACAGGGATGCTTTTAGTTAAGCCATCTCCTTAAATTACCTGCGCCTGTATTGCTGACAAAAATCAGTACAGCAACTTACGCCTGTCATTGTTTCTGACTTAAATGTCAAAATAACTTTCTAATGTATAAGAATTATTGTTCACCTTAAAACTCAGTTTTATGGAAACAAAAGCTGTTGAAAAACCCAGAACTTCCTGGCCAACCTTGTTTGACAAAGGCTGGATGGATAAGTTTTTCAACGCTCCGCTCGATGAGTTTTTCAACTTTGGCAAGGTGATGAATGTTCCGGCTGTAAATGTAACAGAAACAGACACTGAATTCAGGCTTGCAATTGCTGCTCCTGGTCTTGAGAAAAAAGACTTCAAAGTAGAAGCATTCGATGACATGCTGACCATCAGTGCCGAGCATGAAAGAGAAGAAAAAGAAGAAAAGAACGGACGCTACAACCGCAGAGAGTACAATTACAGCAGCTGGAGCCGTAGTTTCTCATTACCAGAAAACTGCGATTATGGAAAGATCAATGCTGAGTACAAGAACGGAGAGTTGAAGATCATGATCCCAAAAATGGAAGTAAAAGAACCCAAAAAGGTTAAAAACATCTCTGTAAACTGATCGTACAGGGACATACCCTGATGAAAAGAAAAACCCTCCGCAATGCGGAGGGTTTTATTTAAAATAATAAGTTCTTAAGCTTATCTAAGTTGATGATGGATATTTTTCCATCCTTAATTTCAATCAGTTTCTCGGACTTAAAGTCACTAAGTGTCCGGATAAGTGATTCTGTAGCCGTTCCTACATAATGCGCAAAATCTTCTCTTGAAATCTCCAGGGGCTTGTTGGGGTTTTCTGCATTAAATTTACCATGAATATCCACCAAGGCCTTTGCCACTCTTTTTCTTAAAGAGCTATAGGCAAGGTTCAGCAACCTATCCTCTTTTTCTTTAACGTTCTGTGTAATGATCCGGATAAACTTGGCAGCAATATCAATATTGCCATAAATCATTTGCAGAAAATCTTCCCTTGGTATCTGCATAATCTCTGCATCTTCAAGAATAACAGCAGAATCATCATAGTTTTTATCCTCTATCAAAGCAGGATAACCAATAAAATCACCGTCACTGAACAAATCCGTAATATATTCCTTGCCGTCTTCGTGAGTTTTAAATCCCTTTACCTTGCCTTTTACCAGGTAATAAAGGAATCTTGGTCTTTTTCCCTCCTGGTAAAGTGTCTGCTTCTTTGTGTAAACTTCCACATCATACTGATCAGCCAGTTGGCTCATCAGCCCCGAATTTTTTACATCTTTAATGAACTGATTGATACCATGGTGAGAGGCGGCGTACTTATTATCCATAATAGCCGCTTTTCGAAGACGGGTTTCTATAGCATTCAGCAGTTCGATATCCTCAAATGGCTTGGTTATATAATCATCTGCGCCCATTTCCATTCCTTTTCGAAAATCGCTTCGTTCTGTTTTAGCAGTAAGAAATAAAAAAGGGATTTGCTCTGTATCCGGGTTCTTTCTGAGCAGGTGCAGCACACCATACCCATCTAGTTCCGGCATCATTATATCACAAACAATTACATCGGGTTTTTCTTTTTGGGCTAACTCTACACCCTTCTTACCATTTTCAGCTGTCAGGGTTTTATACCCTGCCAACTCTAATATTTCTGCGGTATTTTCCCTGATATCGGGGTTGTCATCGATTACCAGTATTGATTTCATGCGTTGGTTTTTTGTATGGCTTTTCCCTTTTGAGGTTATTCCGTTTCAGGCAAATTTACGGGAATAGTAAAGGTAATTGTTGTTCCTGTATTTAATGTACTCTTTAATCCAACATCTCCTCCCAGCAGATCAATATAGCTCTTAACAATGTGTAATCCAAGCCCTGTACCCTGGATATTGGTGGCGTTGGCCCCCCGGAAAAAGCTGGAAAAAAGATGCTGCTGATCCTCATCGGATATGCCAATTCCTTCATCAGTCACGGATACTATCACATTATCATCTTCCACTTTGCTCCGGATAAGAATTTTCTTTCCTTCATCCGAAAACTTGCTGGCATTACTAATCAGGTTGATCAGGATATTTTTGAAAAGCTTTTTATCCGTACAGGCATTGCAATCTGAATCACACTGAAAATCAAAAAATTGATCTTTTTTCAAAATGCCCCTCATCTCATCCATTGTATCAAGTATTACTTCCTTGAGAGAAACCTGGCCGGCTACCTTATCAACTTTTCCCTCATTAAGTTTTCCTAAAGAAAGGAAGTCCTCCAGAATGTCGTTCAGGTGGTTTACTGAATTCTTGATCCTCTGAATATGTTTATCTCTTTTTTCCTGCTCCTCTCCGGCTTTGTATTTAGCCAGCAATGATGCAGACGAAAGAACAGTGCTCAACGGTGTCCGGAATTCGTGGGAAGCCATTGAAACAAAGCGGCTTTTAATCTCATTCAGTTGTCTTTCCTTATCCAGGGCTTCGCTCAGTTCCAATTGTGACTGTTCAAGTTTTTGTAATGCTTCTTTTAATATGAGAGTTCGCTCTTCTACCTTCACTTCCAGGCTCGCATTCAGTTGTCTTATTTTATCTGTGATTTTTTCCAGCTCTCTTTTTTGCTGAAGCATACTGCTTTCAATTTCCTTTCTCTTTGTTATATCCACGATAAAGGCTATAACAAAAATCTCATCCTCTTTTTTGTAGTGACTCAAGCTCACTTCTACCGGTAAATCTGTTCCGTCTTTCTTTTTACCATACAGGTCTCTGCCTTGTCCCATGACCCGGTTGGATGGCTTTTGATAAAACCCATCCCGGTGATGATGGTGATAAGTGTTGAACCGTTCAGGTATCAGTATTTCAATTTGTTGTCCAATCAGATCTTCCGGCTCATATCCGAACATCCGGCCAGCAGAGGGGTTGGCCAATACAATTTCTCCTCGTTGATTTACCAGGATGATTCCTTCTGTAGCATTCTCAAAAAGAGAAGTCATATGTGCTGCGTCAAGATGCATAAGCTCTTAAAAAGCAGCAAATTAAGGAAAACAGGTTGAGAGAAAAAATGTGGTAAAAGAAATCAGTCCTTAGTGTTCAACAGGATTTTTTCCATTTCTATGGCCCTTGGAAAGAGAATATTATTCTCCAGGTGCATATGCTGCATCAGGTCGTTATCCAGCTCTCTTAATTTAGAGAAAGTGACCCTATGGCTAACGCAGGCATTGGGCGGGGGGGTATAATCATTTGTCAGTTCTCTTATTCGGTGCACCGATCTCACTACAGAAGCATGTTCGTGGTTCATTACTTCTTCCACAGGTTTGCGTAGTGTTCTTACCAACAGACTGGCATAAGATTCACTGCTTTCATAGGCGTGGGCTATCTGGCGGATATAGGGAAAAATGATCTCTTCTTCTTGTTTAAGATGGGGAATCATTTCTCTATAAAGTTGTAGGAATATCTTTTCTACTTCCTGTAAAAAAGGATATTTCTTTACATGCTCTTCAGAAAATTTTCTAAGCTGTTCTCTTATTTCCGGAAGTTGTGTGCGCAGATAATGGTGATGAACATTTACAATATAGTCAGCTAAAAAATCAATATGCCAGTCATTAAAGGGCAATGAATTAGGCACCTGAACGGAACGAATAGACTGTTCCAGTTCCCTGGTAATTTCTTTGATATCAATACCCTTTGCATGGCATACCATTTCCAGTGGCCATTTTCCACCACAGCAATATTCGATATCATATTTACGAAATACCTCTGCCGTACGGTAATCAGCCGTTACTATATCTGTCACGAATGAAGTTGGTTCTATCCGATAAGGCTTCAGAAACATAGTACTCTCACTTCTTTTTTAAAAAGAAAAATTTGACGGCAAATTAGAATATGTAATATGCTGGTGACCTGACTTAAATCAGGCCTGGGAATGATTTTATATCGTCGCTGTGCCTTTAAATTGTAGCCAGCCCTTCTAAGAAACTGACTTCATCTTTGTTCAACAAGTCTCCTATACTGGTTTTAGAAAATATCTGCATCCATGCCTTCCTGTTAGCTTCAATCTGGTCATGAAGCGGGCATGGGCGACTGGAATTACATTTTCTTAATCTAAGCACACAAGTATTAAACTGCTCAAACCCATCGGTGATTCTAAGGATGCTCAGCAGTGGACTCGATAGCGTTTTTTCATTCAAAGAAAATCCACCATAGGGCCCCTTGGTGGACGAAAGAATGCCCTCCTTCACCACCTGCTTCATGATTTTACCCAGGTAATGCTTGGGAACAGATAGCTTTTCGGCAATTTCCTCTACCTGTACCCTGGGCTTCTGATCACTCATCAGTGCAACGTAAAGCACTCCTCGTAAAGCATAACCAAAAGACTTAGAACACACCATTTTGCAAAAAAAGACCAGGTTGATCTTTTTAAGGGTGATAAATATCAGCTAATTATTTGATGGTTGTCATGATGGACTTATTGGCTCCCAAATACTTTTGACCCCATTAAGGACATCTGTATCTTTTTTAAAAATCAAGTAACTTTAACAAAGACATTATATCACCTAAACACAAAAAAATTAAACATGAAATCAATCAAACTTTCAGCCCTTGTATTGATCGCCGGCGGCGCTTTCTTATTTGCCTGTAACGAAGGCGTAAAAAAAGATGAAAAGCCAGTTGACGTTCAAGATTTGACCAAGAACCAGCCTGAAGTACATGGCTCTGAATTAAAGGAAGGAGATATTACTTTAAATACTCCTTTAGAACAGGCTATGGTCAGCGCTGGCAAAAGTACTTACGAATTGAAATGCCAGTCTTGTCATAGGCTGACTGAAGAAAAACTGGTAGGACCAGGCTGGAAGGATGTAACTAAAAAAAGAAAACCTCTTTGGATAATGAATATGATTACCAATGTTGATATGATGCTTGAAACAGATGCTGAAGCACAAAAACTACTGGAACAGTGTATGGTGAGAATGCCCAACCAGAATATAACGAAAGATCAGGCCAGGGAAGTACTGGAATTTATGCGCAGCAATGATGGCGAAAAGTAAAAAGCCCAAAACAATAACCAACGGAAACAAAGGAATCTCTTTTCAAAACTGCTAAATACATATTATGAAACACAAATTTCTAAACACAACGATGCCACTCTTGTTATTAACGGCAGGACTGGTTTTCATGCAGGGCTGCAAACCCAAAGGATCGCAATCTGCCGTAAGCGGTAATGCTGCCTCTAAGGTTTACGTTGCCCCTGGCAAGTATGACGAATTCTACAACTTTGTTTCCGGAGGTTTCAGCGGACAGATGTCTGTGTATGGTCTACCATCAGGGCGTCTGTTCCGTGTTATACCCGTTTTCTCAGTTGATCCTGAAAAAGGCTGGGGTTATAGTGAAGAAAGCAAGCCCATGCTGAACACTTCTCATGGATTCGTTCCCTGGGATGATCTCCACCACATTGCCCTTTCTGTAACTAATGGTGAGCATGATGGCCGCTGGGCTTTCGGTAATGCTAATAATACTCCCCGTATTGCCCGCATTGACCTGAAGACATTCAGAACAGCTGAAATTATTGAAATCCCCAACAGTGCTGGTAACCACTCTTCTCCTTTCATCACTGAAAATTCAGAGTATGTTGTAGCCGGGACCCGTTTTAGTGTGCCTATTGGCGACAAACAAGATGTACCTATTGAAACCTATAAAGAAAACTTTAAGGGAACTGTAAGTTTTATCGGCGTTGACAAAACTTCCGGCAAAATGAATATAGCTTTCCAAATCCTTACACCTGGTGTAAACTATGACCTTGCCCGTGCCGGTAAGGGAAAATCTGCCGGCTGGATGTTCTTCAGCTGTTATAATTCTGAAAAGGCCAATACACTGCTGGAAGTAAATGCTTCGCAGAAAGACAAAGATTTTATCATGGCAGTAAACTGGAAAAAAGCAGAAGAATATGCAAAAGCCGGAAAAGGAGTTAAAAAAGCAGTGAAGTATGCACATAATGTGTATGACGAGTCAACACATATGGCTACTTCAACTATGGAGAACGAAGTGCTGGTACTTGATCCCAAAGATTGCCCCGATATGGTTTATTACATGCCTTGTCCTAAATCACCACACGGTTGTGATACCGATCCCACTGGTGAATACATTGTAGGAAGTGGTAAACTGGCAGCTGTTATTCCTGTATTCTCATTTACTAAGATCCAGGATGCGATTGCTAAGAAAAATTTTGATGGCGACTATGACGGTATCCCTGTTTTGAAATACGAAGCTGTTTTACATGGTGAAGTACAAAAGCCCGGATTAGGCCCTTTGCATACAGA
>DEHX01000016.1 GCA_002352145.1 Chitinophagaceae bacterium UBA2789 | reverse complement strand
GTCTGTATATCTGTTTTTACCAGTTCTATCTGCTTTAGCTGCTCCTCCAGAAAGAGGATACTTAAATATACCTGGTTGATTCTTTCCTTTAGTTTGTATAATTCCACTTCCACTTTTTGATCTTCTACTACCGCATTCAATTGCTGTAATGCTTTTTGTTCTTTTGTAAGACCTCCATCGTATACTAATTGGCTAACCTCTGCCACCAGCCTGTACTGGTCTTTCGCCGGAGGATCAATGGCAAAACCGGGAAGAGAAACGGGTACTTTCGTTACGTCTGACTGGTAGGTAGCCTGTCCGCTAACAGAAACCTGTGGTAAGAATCCCTTTTGAAGGTTATCGATACTGATAGAAGCCGTTTGCCTTACCAGGTCTTTTTGTTTTACGGCCGGGTAATTTTTTTGAGACAGGTCATATGCTTCCGGTAGTGAAAGATTTTGCAGGGGCTGTGCCAGCAGCCAACCCGGGATTAATAATATTATCAGCAATCTAATCTTCTTCATGATCGACTATTGAATGAGCCGGCATTTGTCTGCCGGAAAATGGTTATTTCTTTAATGAGTCAATAATAAACCGGGGAATTTCCTTTTTCCTCTCCTCCATCGCCATTTTAAATTGCACTTCACTCATGCCCAGGTTTTTTTGAAACATTGGCTTTGCTACAAAGGGAAATATCGTCATAGAGATCAGGTTCATCAGCAGGTGCATGGGATTGATTCTTTTAATAGTACCTTTCCTGACTTCCTTATCAATCTGCTCCAAAAGTTTTACGGGGTTCGGTTTAGATTTTCCTGTCCAAACCTTTTTCAAAAAATAATCAGGGTCCTGGTTTATTTCATTTAACACAAATAATGGCAGGTAGGGATTATCCATTACTATTGAGATATACTCCTCACAGAAGTTCTCTATCTTTTCAAACAGCGGCTGATCTGCTTCAAAAATGGCATTGATCTTTGGAAAAAGCTTTTCTGCCGCTTCCATAAAGATCACCTCAAACAGCTTTTCTTTATTACGGAAATAATAATGCAGCAATGCTTTGTTGATACCGGCTTCATCGGCAATATCCTGCATCCGGGCGCCTGCCATTCCTTTTTGTACAAATACTTTTTTGGCGGCGGCCAGTATAACTTCTTCAGTAGTCGTATCTTTTTTATTTTTAACCATATGATTTAACCAAATGGTTAACAAAAATAAACTCTTATTTTTAACAAACAAATTATTTTTCAAATTCACCAACCCTTGTATGGAATACGCTTCACCAGCAGCACCCTGCAATCCCCTCTCCTATAGGAGAGGGGCGAACGAAACATCGGGGTGTAACAAATCGTCAAACGGGGTGAGGTTGCTGCCTACTTCATCGAATATTGAAAGGGAAACTGGTAAATGTGCAGGTTGTATTTTATAGTCGGAGTATTGCTTTTGCTTCTTCCTCACCCCCAAAACGCCAACTGCTCACCAGCAGCACCCTGCAATCCCCTCTCCTTTAGGAGAGGGGCGAACGAAACGTTTCATTTTGTGCAAACCGCTATATGGGGTGAGGTACTTATTGCTTACTTCATCGAATACTGAAACGAAAACTGGTAAATAGGCAATCCGTATTCTATCTCCGGTGCTTTGCTGTATTTGTAATAAATAGCCTTGATGTTGACCAATTTATTGATCTCAATACCAAACCCGCCGGACCAGCCATGATAGAAACCGTTGGTTTCAACAGATGGCAAGAACTCTTTAACCTGTTTTGCATTGCTTTTGCAGGCATGATAGCGAAGAGCCAGCCAAAAGACACCAACATTTTTGGTATTGTTGCGTTCCCATGCCCCGGTTTGAAAATACAAACCGGTTGCGGCAAAGCTGTTGAGAAAATTTATGGGCTTACCGGTAAGCGGATTACTTATCTCGCCAATTCGGCTACCGCTTAGCACCCTCTCTCCAATTTGATATAATAAACCTGACCGGGTTATTTTTTCCTTTTTTGAAAAGAATTGTACTCCTTCTACGCTGATGTTGATAAGACCGCTGAGAGGATTAATGTACTGGTTTACCAGGTGGCTGTTACTTTTGGAAAATATAGTACCGGGTGTATTGTTTTGAAAAGTATTATTACTTACGCCACCATAAAAAGAAATGGGAATGGCAAATTTACCCGGTTCACCAATGTACAATCTTATAAACCGTGCTGAAGCATTTACCTGGCCGTTGTTTACGATGTCAATAAAGCCGGAGGTGAAGATTTCGGGTTTGTAATCTTTTGCAATATTAGCAGCAGGCTTAGATGGCAGCGGTTTGCTTTGCAGTTTTTGCAAACTGTCTTTTGCCTGGGGAAAGGCAAACAACGGCCATAGCCAGCACATTATTGGCAAAATGAATCTCACTTTCCTGTTCCCTTTTATATTTTTTTGAACTATTCAGCTAAGCTAATTTTATGAAGCGATCAACTTCTTTACAATGCAGGAATGTCAATTTTCAAATATCTCAATCTTTATTCTTATGTACCTCTCTGAATGTATATCCAAGAGATAGTTGCAAAAGTGGACCTTTGACCGAATAGTTGCCAGTACTAATTGGCTTATTAGGTATAGTAATTTCATAATCGGCTGATAAAAACTTTGTAGTGTTTAACTCTGCTGACAAGGAAACTGTTAATACGTTTAATTTTTTTAGTAAAAAACCTTTGCCGCAACCAAGTAACAAACCAACCCAAGGCTTATGATTGTTGTTACTTTTATAGTTAGCATTAAAAATATTTATAGATTGATTATTATTGTCTGCAACATTCATAATTATTGTTTCATCTTTTGAAAATCCGCTGTAACTAATATTGAAACCACAGTTGAATTCAAAGAAGCTTTTATTAATAATTTTTGTGCACTTTTGTAGTAATACCGGTAGACTAAATCTCGGATAAGCTCCTTTATAATAAATGATTGGCGGCGAGTCCTCCCTTCTTGATATTCCTGTGCCAATTAGCTCATTAATCGGGATTTTCTCAAAAAAATTACTTTTAATAATCATAAAGCTAATACCCGTGTTTACAGACCAGGATGGATTTAGGATTACTTGATAAATTAAGCCAACTGAGTAAATGCTGTGTGGCTTTGTATAAAGATCATAGGGCCCTTCTTTCACTTCAATTACTCCTTTTGGAATTACCCCATAGCCAATTTGCAATTTGAAACTACTTTTCTGAAATAAATATTCCCTTAAATTCTTATTCGTATCCTGGGTAAATGCTTGCAATGTAAATTGTGAAAAGAGGCAAACAAGAATTATGCGTATAACTCCTCCTTGTTTGCCTGAAGTTAATTGAATTGTCATTAAACCATTTTAAAAAGTTAATGTTAACTGACCCTGGACGGCATTTCCAACTTCTCCATACATAGCAACTTCACCCGTAAAAGTTTTCCAAACCGTACCTTGTACTGGTATGTGACCGGGAGAGTGTCTTCTGGTGGATATCTTCGCTCTTTTCTTAGTTCCTGACAATGGCTTTCTATCAGTAAATTGATGAGCATCTACGCAAAGATTTGTATAATAAGTTCCAAAACAGTATACTGCCAATTGTGCCCGACTTCTTTTCCAATTCCCGTTTTTGCTTTTATAGTTTTTGATTTTTCCATGAACTCCATTTCGCACTACTGTCGATGTTATTGAAACTGTAGCTTTTACTCGTTTGCTACCATTATCATACTCTTGAAATATCTTATTTTTTTTGTTTGATTTACAGACCGTAAAAAAATCATTTGATAGCACATTTGCTGGTGAAATGTCTGTAAATGACCAATAATTGTTGGGGAAGGATGCAGGGCCTGACAATACACCATATTCTGGTAGCTCAATGAAATTATCCGGTTTGCGGTTCATAGAGTTTCCGCCTTCATCCTGTAAAATGCCATTTTTATACATTCCTGTGCTCGTTAATTGGTATACATCTGTTCCAATTTTAAATGAATAGCTGCTATTAAAAATTGTGTTTTCTGCATCATCAAAAGTAAGATCAACATCATCAGGATCCGTGCCATTGAAATTATTTGAAAGCCAGGTATTTTCTATCGCTTCCAATTCAGCTCTTTTTGAACAAAATCCACCGAACAGTGCTTCAAAATCTCTGTATACTTTCATGTTATCGAAGTTATTTTGCTCATCCAAATCGTCCAGTTCATCTTCTGAAGCATTTGGGTATTGGCTGTCATAATCATCATTATAATTATCATCATCTGCCTCCAACTGGTTTAATACGGTATTGACATCTCCAAGGCTATTAAACTTCAAAATACAACCTTCAGCCTCATAAGTAATTGTCACTCCTGCATAAACAGTTGCAATAGTACCCAATGTGGCTTCTGCAGTTGCTGTGGGGTCAGTCTGATAAAAATTAGCTGCTGTTTCTGCTGACAGGTTACCGGCTGTTATAGTCAATGAAAAGGGGTTATTAGTATTTGCACCACCCCCCATATCATAAATAAAGCCAGTAACAGTTACGTCTTCAGTGTAGGTTTGGGCTAGTGTTACTCTTACTCCAAAATAATTATGAGAACCTGATTGCGGATCCATCGGAAAAGCTTCTATAATTACCTGCGATTTCAATGCTCCACAGAAAAAAATCAGGTTAATAATCAAAACTCCAAATATCTTATTCATAAAACTTGCTTTTTCTGCCTACTCTCTTCAACACCCGGTTTTCGGCTTTCCCGTAGCAATGGGTAACTGCCGGCCTGGCACCCAATGATAAACCGAATGTAACCCGCCCATACAGCCGTCAGCAAGTGTGTATTCCCAACCGGCACTGTTATTTTTCCCAATACACTGTGGGATTTTGCACAAGCTTTTCAAAACTCATCAGCACATAACTTTCCCGGTAGCCCCTGCCACCTGTCAAAGAACAATCTGTAATACAAAATTTAATGATTTTAGGTAAATAAAATTGTGAATTTTCACAATTTGTAATCAGAAATACCACAAAGTGGTATGTGTTTTTTCACAATCAATATCTATCTTGGTATCTAAACCTAACGCCTATTACTATGAAATGTATTACCCCCCCCCCCCCC
>DEHX01000025.1 GCA_002352145.1 Chitinophagaceae bacterium UBA2789 | reverse complement strand
TATATCGGTATGGAAGAAACGAGTATCTGTATGCGGAAAATACTTCGGTAAAGAACAGGAAACCTTCACAATTCCTTTTTATTTCTTTAGCTATTTTTGAACGTCAATTCACCGAATGAACCGAAAAGGAATTTTTGTTTTATCCTGTTTATGCTGTGCCCTTATCTCCTACTCACAGAAAATAAACCCGGCCAACCCGGATCTGTCGCCGGGCAATTTTAAGCTGGACTCCTTACCTACTTCTGAAATTAATATTCCCATACAGGTGAACCTGAAGCCGCTCTATGCCATGGCGGAGAAAAGTGTAGACACACTATTCACTTCACCCGGTTACCCGGACGGCTGGGTGCAGGAAGGCTGCGATATCCGTTACAAGTATTCCTTTCGCCGCAGCCCGCTACGAATTAACGGATCAGGCAACAGCATGTCGCTGGGCTTTACCGGCTACTACAAAATTGTGGGTTCCACCCGGGTTTGTGTTAGAGGCGCTGTAATCTCCCCGTGGACACCGGCCTGCAAATGCGGTTTCAGTGAACCGGAAAGAAGGGTGAATGTATCTTTTACCAATACGGTGAATGTGCAGCCGGATTTTAAGATCAAACTGGCGGTGAAGAGAAACGAACCGGAAGCATTGGATAAATGCGAGGTCTGTTTCTGGGGACAGGATATTACCAAACAAGTAATGAAGGGACTGACTGCCGAATTAGATGCAGCCAAGAAAGACCTGGATAAAAACTATGGAACGGTTGACCTTAAATCCCGTTTCCAGCAGGTATGGAATGAACTGAACAAAGTGTATAGCCTCTATGGTTTGGGCTGGCTGCAGATCAACCCGCAAAAGCTGCGCATCAATAACCTTTTTGTCAATAAGGATTCACTGAATATCTATCTCGGTCTTACGGCCAAACCAGTGATCGGTTTTGAAAAACCGGAAGAGAAAAGATCATCAATTCCCAATATGTCTGGCTTTGGCCGGCAGGGCGGCTTCTCCATTTTCCTGGATGCCCGGCTAAATTATGATTCACTCAGTATGATTATGAACCAGAACCTGGCCGGCAAGCAGTTTGATTTTAAAAAGGCATTTATCAAAAAACATTTTGTTATCGACAGCTGCAAAGTTTATGGCGGCGGTTTTGATAAAATGGTGATCAAAGTGAATTTCTCCGGAACCAATACCGGGGTGATCTATTTAACGGGCAAACCGGTTTATGATAAAGAGAAAAGAGTTATTGAAGTAGCAGACATTGATTTTGATATCAAGTCCAAAAATATCTTGTTGGGTTCTGCCGACTGGCTGTTTGATAAAAAGATCACCAAAGAAATAGCAAAAAATACCCGGTTTGAACTGGGCGGTTATATTGATACTGCCAAAGTCACTCTCAATGAACAACTGAACCGGGAACTGGTCAGCGGGGTGCGCAGCTATGGAAATATCAAAGACATCAAACTGATCGGCATTTATCCCATGCAGGAACATTTGGTGATCCGCAGCAATTGCACCGGTGAGTTATCTGTAAAAGTGGAGTCCATCCAATTCAGCCTGTAGTTTCTTCTTCCTCATTGGCATCCACCCGGAAAGAAAAATTCCTTTGTGCCACATAACTGAAAACAATCACAATGGTGATCGTAATAATTTGCGCTAATACCGGGTAAATGCGGAATCTTTCCACCATTATTTTCAGTAATATGTAGTTCAGAGCAAGGTTAAACAGGCAGACCATCAGGTAACGGAATAGCTGCACCCTGCCTTTCATATTCGAATCGCTGAAGACAACATATTTGGCCATGAAGAAACCGACCGGAAAGGTGACACAGAAAGATGCGATCAACGCTGCAATATGGCCTTTGAATGCATAAAATCCGAAATCAAACTCCTTCTCAAAGAAGATGAATTTGTAGCTGATATAATACACCAGCAACCCAAGTACCGTATTACCGCCACCGGACGCCAAATAACGAAAGGTCTGAATGTTCATCAGCCTTTTAAAGGGCGGATAAAAGAAATCGATAATAGGCAACATAAAGTCCCGGGCACTATGTATGTGGCGTCGCATGAGCAGGCAAAATACCAAATTCCAAATAACAAATTCCAAGTTCCTTAGCCGGTTTCGTAAATTTGACGGCTAAACACAAAACGGATGAGTATTGTACCGGAAATAAAAGTGAAAGTGGCTGCTGTGCTGAAAGAAATGTATGGCATTGAAACTACCGAATCAGAACTGACCATCAACTCCACGAAGCCGGAATTTGAAGGCGATTATACCTTGGTATTGTTTTCTTTTGTTAAGTCATTGAAGAAATCTCCCGAACAACTGGGTAACGAAATAGGTGATGCATTGGTGAAAGCCCATCCCGCTTTGTTTACGGGGTACAATGTGATCAAAGGTTTTTTAAACCTCACCGTTGCGGACAGTTACTGGATCTGTTTTCTTCAATCGAATTATAACCAGCGCCGGTTTGGTTCTAAACCTGCCAACGGTCAGAAAGTGATGGTAGAATACTCCTCTCCCAACACCAACAAACCTTTGCACCTGGGTCACCTGCGGAATAATTTCCTTGGCTGGAGTGTGGCAAAGATCCTGGAAGAAAGCGGTTACGAAATCATCAAGAGTTGTATTGTAAACGACAGGGGTATTCATATCTGCAAGAGTATGATCGCCTGGCAAAAATTTGCTAATGGTGCCACCCCGCAAAGTACCGGTGTAAAAGGGGATCATTTTGTGGGTGAGTATTATGTGAAATTCAATGATGCGTACAAAGCAGAAGTTGATCAGCTGATCAATGAAGGGATGGATAAAGCCACTGCAGAAAAAGAAGCCCCTATTATGAAAGAAACGCAGCAGATGCTGCAGGATTGGGAAGCCGGTAAACCAGAAGTAATTAATTTGTGGAATATGATGAACAGCTGGGTGTACGAGGGATTTGATGTGACCTACAAACGCATCGGGAGTGATTTCCAGAAAATGTATTATGAAAGTGATACCTACCTGCTGGGCAAACAATTTGTAGAGGAAGGATTGCAGAAAGGAGTTTTCTATAAAAAAGATGACGGCAGTGTGTGGATTGACCTGACTGCCGATGGACTGGATGAAAAACTGGTGTTACGTAAAGACGGGACATCCGTATATATAACACAGGATATCGGGCTGGCACAACAGAAATATGATGAATTCAAATATGACCAGAGCATTTATGTGATCGCAGACGAACAGAACTACCACATGAAAGTGCTCAAACTGATATTGCAGAAATTAGGAAAGCCCTATGCAGAAGGAGTTTATCATTTAAGCTATGGGATGGTAGAACTGCCTACCGGCAGAATGAAGAGCCGGGAAGGAACGGTAGTTGATGCAGATGATATGGTAGATGAAATGGTGAATGTAGCGAAGCAAAAGACAGAAGAACTGGGTAAGGTAAAAGACTTTACGGAAGCTGAACTGAAAGAGCTCTATGATACCATAGCATTAGGTGCATTAAAGTTCTTCCTGCTGAGGGTCGACCCGAAAAAGAAAATGATCTTCAACCCGGAAGAGTCTATCGACTTTCACGGTTTCACCGGGCCTTTTGTGCAGTATACCCATGCGAGGATCAGGTCTATCTTAAGGAAGTCTGAGGTCAGCAATCAGAAGTCAGCAGCTACCGGTTTGCTAAAGCTGGAAAAGGATATTGTCATCATGCTGGAGCAATATCCCACTATCCTGGAACAAGCGGTGGCAGAGCATAATCCTTCTGTGATTGCCATCTATGTATTCAACCTGGCCAAAGCTTTCAATACTTTCTACACCGAACATTCTGTGATGAATGCCGAATCAGAAGAGAAGAAGCAACTCCGTTTGCAGATTTCAGAAATGACAGCGAATGTGATTGCTTCAGGAATGAGTTTATTGGGGATCAGGGTACCTGAGAGAATGTGAGGCTGTTGCCAGTGGATAGTCTTTAGTCGGGAGTCATTAGTCAGGAGTTAACTATCTGCAATTTTTTATATTAGAAAAAGAGCTTTCATCATTTGAAAGCTCTTTCAATTTATTTGCATCTTAATATTGACTCAGGACTATCAACTAAAGGCTCCCGACTCCATTACATTCCCATCATCATCTTCTTCTGTTTCAGGCTGGCCAGGGCAGGATCCATTTCAATGGCTTTATCGCAAAGACGGATGCCTTTTTCTGTATTCTCTTTACCGCCTTTTTTCTGGTAAGCCATGCCGATCATATACAAGGAGGAGGCGCTGGTGTTATCGTATTCCAGTACTTTATCCCAGTACTCAATAGCCTGGTCAAACCTTCCCTTGTAATAATAGGCTTCTGCCACCATATTGAGAATGTTTAAATCGCTGGGCTTTCTTTTGAGTATCTCGTTCAGCATAGCCACACCCTGGTCAAGGTCGCCGATATTCAGGTAAGCAATTCCAAGGTTTTCAAAGTAATCATTGTCTTTCTTATAGCCCTTTTCGCCTGCCATCAAAATATATTTAAGGGCATTCTTATCATCATGCATAGCATAGCAGATAAGACCCAGTTCATACATCCAGTAATTTTTGGTGGGATCCAGTTCGATGGCTTTTTGAAAATGGGGAACAGCCAGTTTGTAATTAGTCATATCAGCATAGCTGTGACCGATCATATAAGGAATCTCTGCTTTTTCCGGATCTTCTTTGGCTGCCATGGTAAGGTATTTAATGGCATCGCCATAATTATCCATATCATAATGTGCCTTACCTACATAGTATAATACTTTTTCTGAAGGATCAGCCGCTTTCAGTTTATCAGCATACAATAATACATCTTCATTTTGCTTTAACTGAAACGAAAGCTGCAACAACTGCTTATAATTTGCGGCAGACTGATTGCCCAGTTCTACCAGTTTTTTGTACATATCCCTTGCCTGTCCGTAGCGACGCAGGTCAAAGTAAGCAGAGGCCAGTTCCGCAACTATGGTTTTGCTGTTGCCATCGTATTTGGCTGCTTTCTCAAAATTTTTAAGTGATTCGAGTCGTCGGCCGTTTTGTTTCTCCGTCAAACCTTTTTGCAGGAAAAAGTCAGCGCTGTCTACACTGATCAGGTTGATGGAAGTAACGGAAGTCTGTGACCATGCAGTGGCCATAGCCAGCATGAAACAGATGGTGAAGATTGGACGTATCATAGGGCTTTTTTTGGGATTGGATTTAAATACGCTACTCATGCAAGGTAATTTTTGCCTGTGATAAATCAAAGCAGAACCGGGTCATTATCAGCCAAAACCATTCCAAAATAGTATTATTTCAGAATGATTCCCGCAAGGGCGGGTAAATTTACGGTGACCCTGTACTTTTTTTGATTCTTGTCAATAAGCTCACACCTTACATCAGGGTTATAAACGTCACCTGTGCCCCAGTATATTGTTTGGTCACTATTGAAAATTTCAGCCTTATAAGGCTTTCCGCTTACTTCTATCTGCCAGTTATGACGCACCACGGGAGTCATGTTCAAAATGACCAGCAGGTCATCCCCTTTTTTCTTTCCTTTCCGTTTATACGCAATAACCGATTCTGCCCGGTGGTTCAGGTCCACCCATTCAAATCCATCTATATTAAACTGGTTGACATGCATGGCCGGTTCCTTCTTTAAAAGTTCGTTCAGATCGGCCACACATTGCTTTAGTAAGCGGTGACAATCGTATTGTAACAACTCCCATTGCAATTCGGATTTGTAGTTCCATTCGTTTGTTTGCCCGAATTCATTGCCCATGAAAAGCAATTTGGCGCCCGGGTGTGTCCACATGTAGGTATAGAGCAAACGAAGGTTGGCAAATTTCTGCCATTCATCACCCGGCACTTTATAGATCATCGGGCTTTTGCCATGCACTACTTCATCATGACTGAGCGGCAGCATAAAATTTTCATCATAATAATACATCATGCTGAAGGAGAACTTATTTTGATGAAACTGGCGGAATACCGGGTCTATTTTGAAGTAATCCAGTGTGTCATGCATCCAGCCCATCATCCATTTCATACCAAAGCCCAGTCCATCCTGCCAGGTAGGTTTTGATACACCAGGCCAGTCGGTAGCTTCCTCCGCAATTGTTTGTACATCGGGAAAATCACGGAAGATTGTTTCATTCAGGTCTTTAATAAAAGCAATGGCTTCCAGGTTACCGTCTCCGCCAAATTCATTGGGTTCCCATTGTCCATGTTCCCTGGAATAATTCAGTTTTAGCATGGAGCTTACGGCATCAACCCTTATTCCATCGATGTGAAAAAGATCAAACCAATACCGGGCACTGCTGATCAAAAATGACTTGACCTCTCCCCTTTTGTAATTAAAAATATAGCTGTTCCAGTCCGGGTGAAACCCTTTTCGCATATCGGCATACTCATAGGTATGTGTGCCGTCGAACATGAACAGGCCATGTGCATCGTATGGAAAATGCGAAGGCACCCAGTCGAGTATGACCCCGATACCTTCCTGGTGAAATGCATCGATCAAACGCATCAGTCCCTGCGGGTCGCCAAACCTTGAGGAAGCAGCAAAAAAACCGGTGCACTGATAACCCCAACTCCCGTCAAAGGGATGTTCCATCACCGGCATGAACTCAACATGAGTAAAGCCGGTTTCTTTTACATATGGCACCAGTCGTTCCCTCAGCTCATCATAAGTATTGTAACTCTCTTCATCATTTTTATCCGGTCTTTGCCAACTGGCCAGGTGCACTTCATATACACTCCAGGGCGCATTCAGCGAATTGTGTTTCTTCCTGTTCTTCATCCATTCTTCATCCTTCCACTCATAAAACATGTCCCAGGTTATACTGGCAGTATGCGGTCTTTTTTCCCAGAAGTTGGCGAAAGGATCACCTTTATCCAATTTTCGTTTGGCATACCCCACAATATGGTATTTGTAAGCTTCTCCCAGTTTGAAATGCGGAATGAACCCTTCCCATATACCACTTTTATCCCAGCGGGGATTCAGTTCATATTCATGATCTTTCCAGTTATTGAAATGACCTTTTACTGAAACAGATGTAGCATTAGGCGCCCACACACAGAAGTACATACCCCATATATCATTTACTTGTATGGAATGAGATCCAAACTGTTTATATAGCTGGTAATGAGTGCCGGCCTGGTAATTGGCTACGTCTTCATCGGATAATAAAGAATAATTCCATACTGGTTTTGATGTATCAATAAAATTGGACTCTTCGTATTTCCTGCTTACCTGTTTATTTACAGACGCCTGCACTTTCGTTTTTGGCGATTTATTCTTTTTTATTGTCATATTTCCTTTAACGTAAAATTATATAAGCGGTTCGGCATATATGGGTAAGTAAAAATAGCTTCGCAGATGCTGCGCCTGCCGGCCAGCCAACCAACTTCAAAACCATAAACCGGCTATGAAAAAAGCCCTGCTTTATTTAACCTTATCACTCCTTTCCGTTATTGCCTATAACCAGTCCTCTATTAAAGGTACAGTTACCGATTCAGTAGAAAAAAAGAATCCGGAAAATGCCGTCATCTCCCTGATGCGTCAAACAGATTCTGTACTGGTGAAATATACCCGGGCAGATAAAGGAGGTCATTTTTTACTGACTAACCTCAAAGAAGGCAAATACATTTTAATGATCACCCATCCTTTCATGGGTGATTATTTTGATCAGGTGGATGTAAAATCAGGGCTGAACGAAATAGGCAAACTCTATGTAACGCCTAAAAGCAAATTACTGGCTGAAGTGATCATTAAAACCGGTTCTCCCATTCGCATTAAAGGCGATACCACGGTTTATACTGCTGACAGTTTTAAAGTAAGGCCGGGCGCCAATGTAGAAGAACTGCTGCGCAGATTGCCGGGCATACAGGTGGATAAAGACGGCAAAATAACGGCCATGGGTGAACGGGTAACCAAGGTACTGGTAGACGGTGAGGAATTCTTCGGTAGTGATCCCGGTATTGCTACCAAGAACCTGCGGGCTGATGCGGTGAAGGAAGTAGAAGTTTTTGATAAGAAAAGTGACCAGGCTGAATTTACCGGTATCGATGATGGCATTAAGGACAAAACCATCAACCTGAAGATGAAGCAGAAGAAAGGTTACTTCGGCAAGATTGAAGCGGGTGGCGGACTCAAGGATAAGTACAATAATGCTGCCATGATCAATGCGTTCAAGGATAAACGAAAAATGGCGGCTTACGGCATCATGAGCAATACCGGTCAAACCAATCTTGACTGGCAGGATGCCCAGAATTACGGCGGTGGCGCTGATAATATGACTTCAGGTATTACCGAAGATGGCGGTATGTGGGTGAGTGTTACCAATGATGGGGATGACAACTACTGGGGCGGCCGCAATGGTATTCCGCAAAACTGGAGTGGCGGACTTCACTATAGCAACAAGTTTGGAAAAGATGATAAACAGAGTTTCAACTCCGGCTATAAATTCAATAAGGTAAATGCCCCGATGGAAAATTCTACTTTCTCCCGGACATTCTTACCTGACAGCAGCTGGTTTTCCAATAGTATCAGCCGGAACTTTAATTCATCTGTGAAGCATGCGTTCAACCTGACTATGGATTTCAATATCGATTCTGCCAACTCTATTAAATGGACAACCCGTGCCAACAAAAAAGATACCCGAAACACGGCAGATTTCTATTCGGAAGCTTTATCAGAAAGTTTAGACTCTATCAATAACAGCAGCAGGATCAGTAATAATAAAACAGAAAACAATAGTCTTACCTCCAGCCTGCTCTGGAAGCATAAATTCAAAAAGCTCTCAAGAACGATTTCAATTAATACTGATTTTTCCTGGAACAAGACCAACAGTGACGGACTACTATATGCCCTCAACCGTTACTACGATAAAGGTCTGCTGAGTTTTATAGACACTACCGACCAGCAGAACCTGCGTAACAGTGAAGGAAAGAGTATCAGCACCAAAATTGCTTATACCGAACCGCTGGCCAAAGATTTTTACCTGGAGCTGAGTTATTCACTGGCCTATAACCATAATAACAATGACCGTATTACCAACCGCAAGAGCAGTAATGGTAAATATGAAGATGTGATAGACAGCCTGAGCAATGCTTTTGTTTTTGACAGGCTGGTGAATACACCGGGGCTCAACTTCAGGGTGAATAAGAAAAAATACAATTATTCATTTGGTGCATCGGTAGGCTTCAGCAATTTCATTCAAAAAAACCTGACAGAAGGAACCAGAACCAACTATCATTTTACCAATTTCTTCCCGAGAGTATCTTATATGTATAAGTTCAAGCCAAGCCAGAATTTCCGCTTCAATTATAACGGCTCCACTAATGCGCCAACGCTTGAACAATTGCAACCCATCCGGGTTAATACGGACCCATTGAATATTTATATAGGCAACCCCGGCCTGAAGCAATCTTTTCAGCACAGTTTCAGCACCGGCTACAGTTCATACAATATTCTAAAGGAAAAAAATATTTGGACGACATTGAGTTTCAATTTTACGCAGAATGCTTTTGTACAATCCAGTTCTGTTGACAGTGTGGGTAAAAGAACCTTTCAGACAGTGAATACCAACGGAGTCTATAATTTAAGTTTATATACTGATTACGGTTTCAAAATCACCAAGAGCAAACTCCGTGTAGGTTTCGGTCCTACGGCTAATGCCTATCGTAATATAGAATACATCAATAATGTAAAAAATATCACTACAACTACTAACTATGGTATCAGGTTCAACCTTAGCAAGTATGTAGAAAACAAATTTGATTTTTATATCAGTCCTTCCTTTACTCTTAACAAATCAAAAGCCAGTGTGAATGCAGCAGCCAATGCCAGTTTCTGGGAAATTGAAGGTTGGGCCAATGCACGGGTAATATTGCCAAAGAAATTTGAAATCAGTACCAATGCCAATACGCAGATACGGCAAAAAGATCCGCGGTTTACACAGAATAACAATTTTACTACCTGGAATGCGAGCCTGACGAAGCGGTTCTTCAAAGAGAATTCATTTGAAATGTCGCTGGGTCTGTATGATATATTGAACCAGAACAGGGGTTACCAGCGAAACTTCAGCAGTTTCAGTTTTACCGAAAACTATTATACCACCTTACGAAGGTTTTGGCTGCTGACATTGACCTGGAATATTTCTAAAAACGGTAAACCAGCAACAGGATTTTAAAATTTATCGTATGAAGAAGACAGTATTACTACTATCGTTGTTCTTTACTATGAAGCTGTATGCACAGCAGTTCATCAGTACGGGGATGATTGAATTTGAAGTAAGAACCAATAACCACAAAACATTTGGCGACGGTATATGGGCCGAAATGTTCAAGGATAAACTACCGCAGTTTTCGACTAAGTATTATTCTTTCACCTTTAGTAATAATAAGGCCCTTTATAAATACGAGAGACAGGATGAGAAAAACAAAATACCATTTGGAGGTGGTAATGAGGAGGAAAATATATGGTTCAGTGATTATGCGGCAGGTACTTTCACCGACCAGAAATTTGTGTTTGATGATACTTACCTGTTAAGTGATTCACTGATGAAAATTGACTGGAAACTATCTCCCAACGAAACGAGGGAAATTGCCGGTTTCAACTGCCGCAAAGCTACCGGTAAGATTTTTGACAGTGTGTATGTATTCGCCTTTTATACCGATGAAATAACCGTTAGTGGCGGACCGATGGGCATTCATGGCTTACCGGGTATGATACTGGGTATTACCATACCCCGTATGTACACCAGTTGGATCGCAACCAAATTACAGGTAAGCGGTGTTAATACCGGCATCATCAAAGCTCCGCAAAAAGGCAAAAAGAAAAAAGCCACAGAACTGCAGGAAAATGTAAAAAAAGCGACCAGTGACTGGGGCAATTGGGGCCAGCAGGCCATCTGGAATATCTTCCTGTAATTACCTGGTTAATTCCAGCACAAGGCTTTCACCGGCATTGATCTCCAATCCATCCAGTGGCTGGCTCTTACTGGTAATTACATTTCTTGCCTTCGTAAAACCATTTATCCGTTCGTTAAATGGCTTCCAGTCGGGTTTCACTGCTTTATCACCGGTATTGGTAATCACCATCACCGTTTGCTTAGCATCATAACGAAAATAAAGGTAGAGATTGTCTTTGGGAACAAACTGCATCGTTTTACCGGTAGTCAATGCTGATGACGATTTCCTGAAATTAGCCAAGGTACTGATATAATTAAATGCTTCGTTCTGTTTCTCGCTCCTGCCCTCTTTGGTAAACCGGTTGTCTTTGGGTTTGTCATCCGGCCAGCCACCAGGAAAGTCTTCCCTTACCGGTGCATCCGATCCTTCTTTTTTGTTTTTCATTAATACTTCCGTTCCGTAATACAATTGCGGTATACCTCTTATTGTCAGCAGCCAATTGATTCCCATCTTTAGTTTCTTCCAATCCTCGTTCACTGTTGAAAATACCCTGTCCATATCATGGTTGTCGAGGAATGTACAGTTATTCAGTGGGTTCCTGTAAAGAACATCCTGTGTCAGTGTGGTATAAATCTTTGCTGTACCGTTTTGCCAACCAAAGGGTTCATTCATTCCGGCCAGCATGGCAAAGCAGGTTTGAAAATCCAGCATGCCTCTTGCATTATGCTTAAAGGGAGCAGCAATATTATTTTGGGTAAAATAGGCATTGGCCACAGTGCTGTTTACCCACGACTCACCAAATACGGTAACGGTTGGAAATTCTCTTTCGAGAGCCGCATTGACATTATTCATAAACAGCTCATCACAATATTTATAGGTATCTACCCGCCAGCCGTCAATACCATATTCCTCGGTGGTCCATATCGCATGCTGAATCAGAAAATTGGCTACATAAGGATTTCGCTGGTTCAGGTCCGGCAGGTGCGGCACAAACCAGCCTTCCAGCATTTGTGTTTTATCGTGACCTGAAGCATAGGGGTCATAGAACACCTCTTCCCGGTGATTAGGCCCCTTATCTCCCTGCGAGGTATTGAACCAGCTCTTCATCGGGGGATCAAGGGCAAACCAGTGATGATTGCCCACATGATTGTACACGGCATCCTGTATCACTTTCATGCCTCTGGCATGAAGGGTACTGCAGAATTTTTTATATCCTTCATTGCCACCAAAGCGTTTATCAATAGCATAGTGATCAGTGAACCAATAGCCATGATAGCCGGCCACCTGATTGCCCCACTCCTGCATTTTCGGCATATCATTTTCTATCACAGGTGTCAGCCATAAAGTGGTTACGCCCAACTGATCCAGGTAATCCAGTTTATCTTCAATTCCTTTAAAATCGCCCCCGTGACGGGAGAACTTGTCTTTGCGGTCACAAACTTTATCCCGGTATTCTTCAATCACATCATTACGGGTATCACCATTGGCAAAGCGGTCGGGCATCAGCAGATAAATAAAATCGGTTGCGTTAACTCCCTTTATTCTTGTCTTTCCGTTGTCCCTGCTGCGGGGCTTTAATTCGTATTCCACTATTTTATAAGAAACGGATTCCGGGCTTTGCAGGTTATCGATCCTGAATTTGATCTTACCGGGTTTAGCAGAAGCACTTATCTGTAAATCGATAAAAAGATAATTCGGGTTCTCCGCTTTTGATTGTTTTACCAGTTTCACTCCTGCATACGGCAGCATGCTGATCTTTTCCATAGCCACCCTGTCACGATGGATAATCAACTGAAGGTTGGGATTTTTCATGCCGGTCCACCAATGTGCCGGATAAATACCGGGCATATCCTGGGCATAAACTCTAAATACAATTATTAAAAGAATAGAAAGAAATACTTTTTTCATGTGATTAATTTGCTTTTTTCTCTTTTACAATTAATGCACAAATAATTCCCGCCGTACATAATAAAACACCTCCAATCAAAACCGCTGCTAGCCTGTCATTGTTCAAGAAACTATCCATGATTTTTCCAAAGAAAAGCGATGCAATAATCTCTGGCAGTACGATGAAGAAATTAAAAATACCCATATATATGCCCATTTTCTCCTGTGGTATAGCCCCTGCGAGCATAGAATATGGCATAGATAAAATACTTGCCCATGCAATTCCGACCATACTCATTGAAATATACAGCATCCATGGCTCATGTATAAAGTTTACAGAAATTAATCCAATACCTCCTATGAGCAAACATGCGGTATGGGTAAATTTTTTACCGATAAAACCAACCCAAAAAGGAATGGTAAACGAGAAAGCGAATGTAACAAGGTTTAATATTGCCGAAGTATTATTGGCATGCTCCAGTCCTTTTGTGTAAACCTCTGCATTTGTTTTTGCATCGCCCTGAAAAATATCTGCAGCAACTCCTGTACTATAATAAAACCACATCAAAAAAAGTCCAGGCCATGTAAGAAACTGAACGATGGCCAGTCTTTTCATTTGAGACGGCATGTGAGCCACCGCTGAAGCTATCTCCTTTATAATACCTGCAGATGCACCGCTTTCTTTTTCTTTTTTTAGGGATTCTTTCCAATTTGGATCAGAGGGAGCATATTCTTTGCTCCGTAAAACAGTATATAAAACTGCAAGAAGAAATACTGCCGCACCTATGTAAAATGACCACATGATATTCTGTGGAATACCACCAGCTCCCTTTTCTCTCGAGACACCAAACCAGTTTACCAGCAACCCGGGAAGAAAGCCTGCGATAAACGAAGCCGCACCAATGAACATACTTTGCATGGCATAACCAAATGAACGCTGTTTTTCATCTAAGTTATCAGCAACGAATGCTCTGAATGGTTCCATGCTAACATTGATACAAGAATCCAATATCCATAATGTACCGGCAGCCATCCAAACTGCAGAAGAGTTGGGCATTATAAATAAGGCCAATGAACTCAAAATTGCTCCAATGAGGAAATAGGGTCTTCTTCTTCCCAGGCGGGAATGCCATGTTCTATCACTTAAATAGCCTATAATAGGTTGTACGAGTAATCCTGTCATAGGGGCTGCAAGCCACAAACCCGGAATTTCTTCCGGTTTTGCTCCCAGGAATTCATAAATAGCACTCATGTTACCCATTTGAAGACTCCAGCCAAACTGAATTCCAAAAAAACCAAAACACATATTCCAGATTTGCCAAAAAGACAAGTGAGGTTTAACACCAGTGTAAGCAGTAGACATAAGCAATCTTTATTTATAATCAGAGTATACCGAAAGATAGGTATAATATGTAAAAAGTACACATAATGTGTACTTTTTAAAAATTACCAGCCTTATGTTGTACTAGAGTACGAACCCATTAGGTATAATCGCTCCTTTTTTCACCACTACAATCCCGTCTTTTACTGTATACAAAGGATGATCTGTATTTTCCAGGTGTGTGCCGCCGTTGATGCGGACATCATTGCCTATCCTTACATTTTTATCCAGTATGGCGTTCTTAATATAACACCTGTCGCCTACACCTAATAGCGGAATCCCTTTTGCTGTATCTTTTGCAATATCATCCAGGGTTTCATAAAAATCACTTCCCATAATATAGGTGCTTACAATGGTGCTGCCATGCCCCACCCTGCTGCGGATACCAATCACCGAATGTTCAACCCGGGAAGCATTGATGATGGAACCTTCGGCAATCAGTGTTTTTTCCAGCGTAGTGCCGCTGATCTTGGCTGGTGGCAGCATCCTCGGCCGGGTGTAAATGGTGCGGTCATTATCAAACATGTTGAAGTCAGGGATATCTTTTGTCAGGTCAAGATTGGCTTCAAAAAATGAGTAAATATTACCAATATCTGTCCAGTAACCGGTGTACTGATAACTGGCGACTTTGTACTTGCTGATCGATTGCGGGATAATTTCTTTACCAAAGTCTGTGGCATCTTTGAACTCTGTTTTCAACAGATCAAATAACAACTGGCGGTTGAAAATATAAATTCCCATCGAAGCCAGGTATATCCTCCCTGTTTGCTGCATTTCTTCTCCTGTATCACTTACCCAATCGCCCAGTACTTCTTTTTTGGGTTTTTCAATGAAGGATGTAATCAACCCGCCCTTACTTTTTAGGATGCCGAATTCAGGAGCTTCTCTTTGTGCTACGGGTATGGTAGCAACAGATATATCTGCGCCCAGCGCTTTATGGTTATCCAGCATTTCTGCAAAGTCCATTTGGTACAACTGGTCACCGGAAAGTATGAGTATGTAATCACTTTCAAAAGGCTCAATATGCCGTAAACCCTGGCGTACCGCATCAGCTGTGCCCTGGTACCAGGTTGGGTTATCAGGAGTTTGTTCTGCCGCCAATATATCTACAAAGGCCTTACTGAAGGCGCTGAAATGATAGGTGTTTTTTATATGCCTGTTGAGCGAGGCTGAATTGAACTGGGTCAATACAAACATTCTTCCAATTCCGTTATTGAGGCAATTGGAAATAGGAATGTCTACCAGCCTGTATTTACCGGCAATCGGCACAGCTGGTTTGGAACGACTGGCTGTTAAGGGATATAGTCTTGAGCCGGCTCCGCCGCCCAAAATCACTGATAAAATCTCTTTTGAATGAGTAATAGTTCTGACTGCCATAAATGGTCTTTTTTTATTTCAATGATTTGTAAAGGTCGATATATTGTTGTGCAGATGAATCCCAGGAATGATCTATAGTCATCATTTGGCTTCGCATCCAGTGATAAAGGTCTTGCTTATTATTGTAAAGGTCAATAGCCCTGCCCACCGAATAAGTAATATCCCAGACAGAAGGCTGATCAAACCGTATACCCACACCCTGCCAATCGCCCATATCCGTTACCGTGTCTCTCAGCCCACCCACATTTCTTACCATCGGCACAGTCCCGTATCGCAGTGCATATAGCTGGTTTAACCCGCAGGGTTCCACACGGCTTGGCATCAACAAAAAGTCGGAGCCTGCATAGATAAGGTGACTGAGCGGTTCACTATAACCTATATAGGAATTGTAATAGCCATTGAACTGGTGTTTCAGTTGATCAAGTTTATCCTCCAGTTCAGGATCACCGGAGCCCAACACAAGAAAATTCACATTACCATGATGCTGGTAAATAGATTGGGTGATAGCTTCCGGCAACAGGTCGGCAGCCTTCTCACCTACCAGCCTGCCGATAAAAGAAATAAGCGGCTTATCCGGGTCCAAACCAAACTGACCAGCCAGTTCTTTTTTATTCTTTCTCTTTCCTTTCTCCACCAGTTCTTTGCTGTAATTCTTGATTATCATGCTGTCCGTTTCCGGATCCCATACATGGGTATCTATACCATTCAATATACCGCTGCTTTTTCCAGCTTCATACTGGAAAAGATTTTCAAGGCCATTAGCGGTTTGTTTCAATTCATCCAGGTAACTATGGCTGACCGTAGTTACTTTCCAGGCACATTTAACAGCGGAGGCCATCGGGTTAATCGTATTATTCCAGTCAAGCATCCCCCATTTCCAGGAATCAAAGGAAGGCAGCAAATAATATTTATCCCAGCCTATCCAGCCCTGGTATTGCCCGTTGTGAACCGTAAAAACCGTTGGAATATTAGCCAGTTTCTGCCTGAATTCAAAACAGTACTTCACCATAAAAGGGATGAGGCCTGTATGATGATCGTGACAGTGTATAATATCCGGTTGGTGATTCCATTTATTCATCCAGTCCACTACAGCTACCTGGAAAGCAAGAAAGCGTTCCGTATCATCATCGTATCCATAGATTTTCTCCCTGTCCAGCAGCCCATTTATATCAACGAGGTAAAGATCAAAACCGAGCTTATTTGTTTTTTCTTTGATGACAGCATAATTGAAATAGTGCGGCCCAATATGCTGGTTACCCTCATGCACCAGTTCCCATTCATTGTTATATAAAAATTTGGTACGGTACATCGGCATCACCACTTTGGCCACATGGCCCAGCTCGGCCTGGTACTTAGGTAAAGCACCTACTACATCTCCGAGGCCACCGGCTTTTGCCACAGGATAACATTCAGCAGCAACATGAATTATTTCCATTATAATAACGCAGAATTTGAACGGTAATTTAGGGGATTATTTTCATAGCATGTATGATAAACCAATCAAAAGAAAGTGATTTTAAAGCATATTTACATTACCCCTAAAATGAATCCGCTTTTTTTTGTACAAGCTGTCAACAGCACTAACAGGTGTTTTTTTACCGGCATTGAAAAATGTTATACTTTCAGCACTATTTATTAAACATTCGATTGCTATGAGTCAACCCAAACAACCAACCAATTACGGCGCTTTAGGAACCCTTGTTACCGTGTTTTTCTTTTGGGGTTTNNAAATGGGGTTACAAAAACAGTATAGTTTATGGATTACTCTTTTCAGCCTTAGGTGCCGCTGCCATGATATTAGCAGTGAATGGAAACAGTTTTGCCGGTATGCTAATTGGTTTATTTATTGTGGCACTTGGGTTCTCCCTTCAACAAACAGCTGCCCAGCCTTTCGCTATTTCATTGGGAGACCCTGCTACAGGTACCAGCCGGGTAAACCTGGGTGGCGGTGTTAATTCATTTGGTACATCCATTGGTCCTTTGGTGGTGGCTTT